>CANLTP010000067.1 GCA_947494085.1 Actinomycetota bacterium
GAAAGTTGCACATAAGAGAATTGTTGAATCATTCCGTGACTGGGGACGTGATTGTTGGTGCCCACCTGGCTGCGATAACACATGCTTGAAGCGCTACGAATGGACTTTGGGCGAACTTCCTGAAGGATACGATCACAAGTACACGTATTCGCATCTTGGTTACAACCTAAAATCTGGTGATATTCAGGCAGCAATCGGTCTCGCGCAGCTTGATCGACTGGATTCATTTATTGCATTGCGTCGCCGAAATTGGGCGCATCTACTAGACGGCCTCAAAGGCTTAGAAGAGTTCTTTGTACTTCCAAAAGTGACAGAGAACAGTGAACCATCGTGGTTTGGATTTGCGCTAACAGTGAAATCAAGCTCTCCTAAAACTAGAAATCAGATTGTTCAGGAATTAAATGAAAAAAAGATCGGCACCCGGCTACTCTTCGGAGGTAATCTGCTTCGCCAGCCAGCATTTATAGGAACCCCTCGAAGAGTAATTGGAGATTTAGTAAATACCGATCGAGTCATGAACGACACATTTTGGATTGGTGTTTGGCCTGGATTGAGCTTGGAGATGCTTGATTACATGATCGGTTCAATTCATGAACTGCTCCGAGTTAAACTTTGAAAGTTGTAATCCTTGCAGGGGGATTAGGAACTCGAATCTCTGAAGAAACTGCCGATAAGCCAAAGCCAATGGTCCCAATTGATGGTAAACCAATTCTTTGGCACATTATGAATATCTATGCGCAGCAGGGATTGAACGACTTTGTGATCGCTACTGGGTATAAGGGTGAAGTAATATCAGATTGGGTCGAATCTCTAAAAACAAATTGGAAGATTGCAGCTATCGATACCGGGTTAGATACCCAAACAGGTGGAAGAATAAAAAAGTGCATGGATTTACATCCTGGAATGAGAATGCTTGCCACTTACGGAGATGGTGTTGGCAACATCAACATAAAGGAATTGATTGCCTTTCATGACTCACATGGCAAATTGGCAACATTAACGGCGGTCCGTCCACCCGCGAGATTTGGATATTTGGACATGGCGAAGGGTCAGGTACTTCATTTCGGAGAGAAAAATCAAAGTGATGCAGGATGGATAAATGGTGGTTACTTTGTTCTAGAGCCTCAAGTTTCTGACTATATAAAATCTGATTCTGAGCCATTTGAAACTGGCGCACTGCCAAAACTTGCTGGCGAAGGTGAATTAATGGCATTCGAGCATGGTGGTTTTTGGCAACCCATGGATACTTTGCGAGAAAAGCAGGATCTAGAAAAACTTGCTCACGAAGGCAACCCACCTTGGTTAATCGACATCTAGGTAGAAGTAGAATTAAACATGGCTGAAAAAGGTATTGACCTAACAATTATCACTCCCTGCTACAACGAAGAAGCATCAGTTGTGGATTGTGCGCGAGAAGTACAAAATGTGATGTCCTCCAGATTGCCGCACGTGAAGTATGAGCACATCTTTATTGATAATGCTTCAATCGATGGCACCGTTCTGGAACTACGAAAAATTGCTGGCAGTTCAAAAAATGTGAAGGTGATCGTTAATAGTCGAAATGTGGGACCATTTAGAAACATGTACGCGGCAATGGCTAAGGCATCTGGGCGAGCAGTTATTCCTATGCTTCCAGCAGATTTACAAGACCCAGCAGACAAAATTCCTGATTTATACGAGGAATGGGTTAAGGGATATCTCGTCGTCTACGGAGAAAGAACAAATCGTCAAGAATCTTTGCTGATGCGAGCAATGAGAGGACTTTATTATCGGATTGTTCGAACTATGTCCGAAACTGATATCCCAATAAATTCTGGCGAATTTATGTTGATAGATCGTAAAATTTCTGATGAAATCTGCAAGCTTGGTGACCACTATCCATACATTCGAGGTTTGGTTGCACAATCAACAAGTAACTCAACCTCCGTACCTTACACATGGGGTGTACGGAAAAAAGGTAGATCTAAATCAAATTTTATTGCCTTGATTGATCAGGCAATAAACGGATTTGTTAGTACAAGCAGAGCCCCTGCACGTATTGCGCTACTTGGAGGATTCTTTATCTCTGGACTTGGTTTCCTCGCGGGACTTTGGTCTTTGGTTGCAAACTTAATTGATGCGCCGACAGCGCTACAAGGTATTCCAACATTGATTGTCGCACTTTTCTTCTTTGGTGGCATACAACTTTTCTTCTTAGGGTTAATTGGGGAGTATGTCCTGAGTATCCATTCCCAAGTTCGGCGCTTACCCCGAGAATTCGAAGTAGAAAGTATTAACTTTAAATAAATTATTCATCTTTTACTGACATTTTAGGTAAAGCTTTTGCCTGCGGATCTACAATAAACTCAAGGAAAATCGGTTCGTCATTCATGGTTTTGACCAATTGCTTAACCTTCTCTAGGTCTTCAAGGTTCGCAATTTTGGCAATTTTAGTAAAGCCGTATGCTTTTGCTAGTTCTTGGAAATTTGGATTTGAGAATCCATCACGTGTGCCAGTTAGTCGGCCATCCATATTTTCTTCTTGAAATTGCGCAACCATTCCATGCTGTCCGTTGTTAATAACACAGACTGCAATAGGGACTTTGTATTGAACGATTGTTTGCAATTCGGCTGAGGATAATTGCAAGCAACCATCGCCGGAAATAGATACCCATCGATCATTTTTTGCCGCTGCAGCACCAATGCTTGCCGGTATTGCAAATCCCATAGCGCCTAATCCACCCGAAGTGAGAAACCGTTGGCCATCCCTAAGCCGAATCGATTGTGCTGCCCACATTTGGTGCTGCCCAACGTCAATGATGAACCCCGAAGCCTCAAGAAAGAGTTCACCTAAAAATGCCATCACAATGCTTGGATTCAGAGCCAAATTAGACTGCTGCTCTGACTCTTGTGGATGATTTTTCTGGATTTCACGAATCCCTGAAATGTAAAGAGAGCTATCGATTCTGTAATCGATTTCCAGCGCTGCCTTCAAAAAATCTAATGCATCTGATTTGATCGCCAAATCAGATGCAATTCTGCCACTGAGTTCATGATCGTCAATATCAACTCTAATAATCTTTTTTCCAGCGACGAATTTGGAAATATTGTTACCAGTTTGTCGCACATCTAATCGACTCCCAATTGTGATGAGAAGATCTGATTGCTTAACAGCGGCATTAGCCCATCTGTTTCCATAACTACCAATAAAGCCTAAGTAATGATCATTTGTGTGAGAAATCGAATCCAACCCTAGTAAAGTGCTCACGTATGGGATTCCAGTTTTTGCAATGTATTTAGATAACAACTCAGTAGCATTGCCAAGTCTTACCCCGCCACCAATGAGAAGCAATGGATGTTTAGCTGAGGAAAGAAGACTTTTGAATTCAGCTAACTCATCAGCTGATACTTCAGACTTGATTGAGCTAGCAGGAATTAGTGGAAAATCGTATTCAATAAAGTCTTGTTGTAAGTTAATCGGAATATCTATCAGTACCGGACCTTGTCGTCCCTCTTGGCAAAGAGCCCACCCTTCGTTTAGGGCAATTAGAACTTCAGCGGCGGTCTTTGGGTTATAAACCTTCTTGGTTATTGACTTTGCCATCTCGCAAATGTCTAACTCTTGAAAACCATTTTGTCTTTGACTCGGATTAGTTCGCAACTCTTTTTGATTAACCTGTCCAGTTATGTAGACAACAGGGATTGAATCAAAATAACTAGATGCAATTGGTGTAAGCAAGTTAGTAGCACCTGGGCCACTTGTTCCCATCGCAAATCCTGGGATTCTAGATATTCTTGCCGATCCCTCAGCAGCAAAACCAGCGGCTTGTTCGTGCCGAGTATTGATTATCGGGGTTTTCCCAAGTCTTCCGATGGCATCAATCATAAATGCGATCATTCCACCCGAAAGTTGAAAGACTGCTGGAGTATTTTTCTCAGCTATGAACCTAGCAATGCAATCTGCGAGGGTGGTTCGCTTCATGTCGTGCAAATCAACACCCTACCCTGTCGGTAATTCTTGCGATGGCTAACTCTGGTTTAAATCGTACTACTTTGGATTAACGCGGTCACTAAATGCTTTTCGTGTCCTATTGATACCTTCTTCAAGCGAAATCGAGGGGCTCCAACCTATTGTCGTTAACTTTGTTACATCCGGAAAGAAGCCCACGTTGGTTGAACTTGTATGGTCATCAGCGAGATCTGCGATCGAATTTTCATACCACATCGCAACTATTTCTCTAATCTCATTAAATATTGGGCTGCCAATATTGACTGTGCTCGCAACAGTTGGATTATTCAAAATTTGCTCAATAGCTAATGCAAAATCATCCTCATAAAGATAGGACCAGAGTTTTGAAGGATTCGAAATTACTAATTCGTTACCTGAAGCCTGAGATTCAAATAGTTGCATCAGTAACGAGTCAGAAAAGTCTGAAGGTCCATACACTGAAAAGATTCGGGTCCAAATAAACCGACAATCGCAATCCTCAAATAAGGATACGAGTTGTGCGTGCAGCTTGGCCTTGATGATTCCATAGGCTGATTCACCTGAATCATAGAATTCTTCTTTGATAGTTTCGAAAGATTCCTTGGCTTCGGCTTGTGACCCAAAACAAATAAAACTTTCAGTTCCGGAATCTTTTGCTGCGAGGGCGATATTCAAGATTGGATCGATATTTGACTCTTGAAGTTCAACGTTTCCTCTGTCTTGCTTGAGGACACCATTCCACTGCGCGCAAACAATGGCACTAGGGGAGTACATATTCACGACTTGTGGCCACTCGCTCGATTCAACTTCTAAAAGTTGCAGATTCTCTAATTCACTGAGTCTGGACTTATTGGCCCCAGGTCTTATAACTGCTAAAACATTAATTCCAGACCTGTGAAGTTTCTTTGTGACTACAGATCCTAGAAATCCATTGGCTCCAAAAACAAGAACGCTTTCTCTTGAATTTACTTTTGGATTATTCACTCCCGTTGTGTTCGCTTAGTCGAGAACTACAGATCCCGTAGGCGTCGTCAAATGCACCGCAACAATCCCCGACTCCCCATCATTTATTGATGGGTCAATAAACTCAAGATCTGTGCCGTTTAATCCAGCAAGGATCTCTGTCTTAAACCATGAGTCTGATAGTTGATCAGAGTCAGCAATCGTAATCTTCTCAATAGCAGCAACTGCTTTACCATCTTGTGATGGGTGATCTGCGGTTAACCATTGAATAAAGAATGGAAGCTCACGAGAATCTGCAATTTCATTAACTCCGATTTGCTTCCACTTGAGATCGCTTCCATCTGGGCGTGTGCGGTGACCTTCGATTGCGCTGCGTCCAAACTTCTCTTCAACCTGTGAAATATCTTCTGTTGCAAAAACCCAAGTGAGCCAGCCGCCACCTTCTTGTGCTTTCTTGCTCACAGCCTTACCCCAAGGAGTTTGCTCTGTTGCAGGGTGATCAAGAGGACAAACAACTTCGATGTATTGACCGTTGTGAAGAGGCAGTGTGAAGTTGCGTGTGCCAAAGCGTGGGTGGA
>CANLTP010000068.1 GCA_947494085.1 Actinomycetota bacterium
TTCTTCAGTCTTCGACTTCCTGCTTGCCCATAAGAAATAAAGGAATTAATCACTTCACCTCTCTCGTTGAATTGAAAAGAGCCCCACAGATTCCTCTGCGGGGCTCTTTCTTGTAGCTCAGATTGTGTTGCGCACCTCTATGACTCAGTAGGTGAACATTAACACTTGAACTAGCACTTCCCTGACTAAGTGCGTAAACCTTAACATCGTTTTTGACTTTTAAACAGGGATTAAAGTGTTGGCAAAGATCTGCCAGGCAAGAAGTGATTTAGCAACGAGTGAGAGCGTGATGTAAGTGCGTTCGCCACGGATGTAATCCGACCACTTTCCAACCTTCTTGTACTGCAACCACTGCACAAGTGCGAATGAGTTGAAGAAGATAAATATCGTCAAAACAATACCGTAAACAAAGGCTGGGGCAGTGGCATCGCCAACACCACCGATTGAGAAAACATAAAAAAGCACTGCTACCCAAGGAATTATTCCGGTGATGCAACCGAAGATAAATGGGAGCCAACCACCGCTGCCTGGATTCTCATATTTTTCTTGCAACCAACCAAAAAGAATCATTGATGCATTAACACCGAAGATTGAGATTATTGCGGAAATCTCAGCAACACCAGTCACTTGCGCAATTAGAACAATCATTACTGAAGAGCTTATTGAATATTCAACCCAGCGGAAATAATTTCGCTTTGCCGCTATGCCAGCGCTGTAACGTGGGAAAAATTGTGGACTCGCAACGATGAAATGTGCGAGTGCAGAGAGACCTAGGAAAATTCCAACTGTTAATCCAACCGGAGTTTCAAAAAGTGTAATTGGTTCGGCAAAGGAAGTTCCGGGAGGACCAGTCATATATGTCGCGTTGATCGGTAATGCGAAGTCGTTGCTGAGTGCGAGGACTGCGATCATTTGGGCCAGATGAAGGATCCCAGCGAAGATGTTTACCTTACGAAGACTTTGGGGTGTGATTTCTTTGCTCATAGGCAAAAGGGTAGTCGGGAAATGCGAGGAAGCGTTGGATTAACGGGATGTCAGAGCCAGGGCATAGGTTTGAATCAACGAAAGGGGCAGAAAATGTTTGAATTTCTATTCATAGCGGCGATCGTCTATTTATATATGGAGCGCAGGTCCCGGAAAAAGCGCGAAGGCAGAAAGATGCACGGTTTGGATGCCGAACTAAAAACGCTTATTGATAATGATGGCGATAAAACTGGAATTGCATTTGAGATTAAGCAATATTTGCTTGCGATTGTTGAAGACGATAAGAATGATCTAGAGAAGTTTTCTGATGCACGAATTGCGCAGGCCGAGCGAATCTTGGATCGGGCTGGGCCATCTGCGATGTATTGGATGACAGATATTGCTGCACAGTTAGCCTTCTTGGCCGCGGCTCAGAAGAATGGAATCCCAACGAGTGTTGATGCAAAGGTTGGCGAGCAAGCAACACCAGAAGCAATAATTAAAGCGGTAGTAAAGGGCTAATTACTTAGCCCATTAATTCAATTAGGAATCTTGCCCCATTGACCACAGGGTCCAGATATGTGATCGAACAGTGCGAGGTTGGCTCATGATTGTTGTGATTTGGAATGCGACATCTTCTGGGCGCAGGTAAGTTTTTAATTTATCCTCACCAGCGGTGCGACCAAAGCCAAGTGCGAATTCAGTTTCGACTCCTGCTGGGCAGACAAGTGCAACGCGAACACCTTTAGAACGAAGTTCGCGATCGAGTGAACCAGCGAAGCCAACTTGGGCATGTTTTGTGCCAGTGTAAATGGCTTCGTTATCACCACCGCGGAAACCTGCAACTGAAGCAACGATGATTACATCGCCCTCTTTCTTGGCTAACAAAGTTGGAAGCGCCGCACGAATAATATGGACAGTGCCTTCGTAGTTTGTACGCATCATGCGATTTACATCTTCATCGCTGTGATCGAGGATTGAACCGTAATAACCAATGCCGGCATTTGGCACGATGGTGTCGATAGTCCCGAAAGTATCGATTGCTGCCTTTGCGACTTTGCGTGCAATATTTGGATTAGAGCTATCACCGGCGACATAAATAGCGTTAGCACCAAGTTCGGCAACCATGCCTTTGAGGCGCTCTTCGCTTCGGGCGTTTAGAACAACTTTGCAACCCTTTTCGACAAGTGCTCTGGCTGCTGCGGCGCCGATACCTGCGGTGGCTCCGGTAATGATTACAACTTTTCCATTTAGGTCACGCAATTGATATGTCATGGAGGAAGATTAGTGCGGTAATTTGATTTTTTCTATTCCATAGCGCTTACTCTCGGTAATCTGATGGCGTGAATACATCTAAGCGGATTGCCTTTGGGCTCTGTTCGGTGCTGATTTTTTCATCGAATCTTGTGCCTACTTCAGCGGCAGAGAAAATTACTCTCGTCATTACAGAAGATCAGATTGGCGGATATTCACGTAGCTCATTTAAACATTGGATAGATGCCGATAAAGATGGTTGCAATACCCGGTATGAAGTTTTAATTGCCGAAGCAATTGTGAAACCCACGATTGGTGCACGTTGCTATTTATCTGGCGGCAAATGGAAGAGTTCGTATGATGGAAAAGTTTTCACAAATCCAACTGGTTTAGATATCGACCACATGGTTCCGTTGGCCGAAGCCTGGCGTTCTGGGGCCTGGGCTTGGACATCGGCGCAGCGAATGGATTTTGCAAATGACTTGGATGATTCGCGCTCGCTGTTGGCAGTTACTGCAAGTTTGAATCGTTCGAAGGGCGATCGAGACGTGGCGGGCTGGTTGCCAGCAAAAGCGCAGTGCGCTTATATTTCAAATTGGATTGCAGTGAAGTGGCGCTTTGATTTAACGGTAGATCCAATTGAAGGCGAATTCTTACAGTCAAAAATAACGAGCTGCAAAATTACAAATGTTGTAATTTCAAACAGTTGACTAATCAACTGCTGACTAGTTCGATTGCTACCTATGAGCCCAGATTTAATTTCGATATTCCATAAAGGAATGCCAATAGCGTCTCAGGGCAAGAGTATTGAAGAATTCCTCGCAACAGAAAAACAGTTGTTTACTGCGAACTTCCAATTTCCAATCATGGTCTTACGCGATAGCGCGATTGAACATAACATCCAACGAATGGCCAGTTACTGCAAATCACTTGGCTTTGAATTAGCGCCTCATGTTAAAACGCCAATGGCGCCAAAAATAGCGAAGCGCCAGATTGATGCTGGTGCCTGGGGACTCACAATTGCGAATTTCAATCAAGCCGCGATCATGCTTGCATCCGGGTTTACTCGTTTGATCATTGGTAATGAAGTAATGGAACCAACTTCAATTGCTGAAATAGCGAAGATTAATGGCAGTGGCAGTGGGGAAATTATTTTTTATATTGATTCAATTGCAGGGCTAGAAATTGCTAAGAAGGCTATTGAAAAAACTCCCAATGCAAAGCTAAACGTCTTTATGGAAATTGGTGCACCAGGAGGCCGAGCCGGAATCCGTGACTTAGAACTTCTAAAGAATATTTTGGATGAGATTGCAAAAGATGATCGTATTTTTGTTCGTGGGGTTTCTGGATTCGAAGGGGCGGTTCCTGGTGGAGATCGCAACGGAGAGGGAATTGAGAAAATTAGAATCTTTCTTCGGCAAATAGTTGCTGCTGCAGCAATTGCTAAACCATTTGTTCGCGGTGAAAAAATAATCATCTCTGCCGGCGGTAGTTCATACTTCGATTACGTCGCCGAAGAATTTGCAAAATATGATGGCGAAGCCCTGCTATTGCTTCGCAGCGGTGGGTATTTAAGTCACGACCATATTCATTACGAGGATTTATATCCATTTATGGGGCTTTCGGATAGCGATCGTTTCTATCCAGCTCTTGAACTATGGTCCCGAGTATTAAGTGTTCCTGAAGCGAATCTAGCAATCCTGAACTTTGGAAAGCGCGATGCGGGAAATGATCTTGATGAACCACTTCCGATTCTTAAATTATCCGGTAAGCCAGTGCCATTTGAGGGAAAGATCAAGATGCTAAATGATCAGCATGCATTCATGGAGATAACGCCAGGTTCAGTTGTGGTTGGACAATTAATCGCCTGTGGAATTTCCCACCCTTGCACCAACTTCGATAAATGGCGCCTGCTACCTCTAGTAAACGATGATTATGAAATCATAGATTTAATAGACACCCACTTCTAACTGAAAGGTCACCATGACTAACTCAACAATCAAGCACGTAACAGCAAAAGGCGCACCAGCACCGGGTGGTTCATATTCACATGGCGTTATCGCTAATGGATTTCTTTATACCTGCGGAATGGGTCCAGTTGATCCTGCTACCGGAAAAATTGTAGAAGGTGGCGTAGGTCCACAAACTCGTCAAACTCTTATTAACTTGAAGGCGATTCTTGATGAGGTTGGTGCAGATTTCAGCCAGGTAGTAAAGACAACTGCGCACCTTCAAAATTGTGTTGCAGACTTTGCTGAATACGACAAGGTCTATCGGGAATTCTTATCTGCGCCATTTCCAGTGCGCACAACTGTTGGATCAGATCTAATCAATATTTTGGTCGAGATAGATTTCGTTGTTGCGCTTTAAAGTTAGCTAAAAATTAAGGCGCTAGGGCTATTACAAGGTTAACAACCGCAAGTGCAATCATGGTTGCCCAAATCTTGGTAGAAACCGCTGGTTTCTTGAGGTTTTTATAACCAAGAAAGAGGATTACTGCGAGAATTAAAAATTTGATTCCAACTTTTGTGTGATCTGGTGCGTCCCAATTTGCAGCATCTGATGCATGCAGTGATGTCCGAATTCCGACAAGTGCGATTCCGGAAACAAGTGAGAGAAGCGCGCTGTGCATGGCACCACCGAGAATGCGCTTCTGCGGCTTAGGAATTTGGGAAAGGAGGGCACCAAGAATTCCAAGGAAACCAACTACGTGAAGTAGTAAGAAGATATTGCGTGCAATTGTCATAAGTAAAAGGGTAGCCCTAGAAACTTAAAAAATTAACGAATACTGCGCAATACCGCTGTGACGATTCCAAGAATTTGCGCGCCATCGCCAGGAATAGGTGCGTAGTTATCGTTTGCTGGAAGCAACCAATGATGACCATCTTTCTTCGACCAAGTTTTTACTGTGGCCTCGCCATCAATCATTGCCGCAACAATCTCACCTTTATTAGCATCGCTCTGTGCGCGGATAACAACATAATCGCCATCGCAGATTGCAACATCAATCATGGAATCGCCTTTAACTTTGAGCATATAAATATCGCCCTTGCCCACTAATGATTCTGGCAACGGAAAGACTTCATCGAAGCTGGTCTCGGCCAAGATTGGAGAACCGGCAGCAATAGTTCCTAGTAGTGGAACGTTGCGGGTCTTCTCTGGCGTAATTGCTTCGCCTTCACTTGGGTAGGTAATTTCTAGGGCGCGGCCCTTAGTGGCATCGCGGCGGATAAATCCTTTTTCAACCAGGGTCTCTAATTGATAGGAAACTGAGGCTGGGGAGGCAAGGCC
>CANLTP010000069.1 GCA_947494085.1 Actinomycetota bacterium
TTGGAGGATCAGATGGAATGTAATGAAGTGATGCATGCCTTGATTCTCTTTATAGATAACGAGATTCACGATGCAACCCAAGTTCAAACTTTTCAGAGCCACTTCGAGGAATGCTTGCAATGCCTGACCGAGATGGAGCATGAGCGCCAAGTGCTGACTCGAATGAAATCCTTGTTGTCAGATGAGTGTTGTGAGCAGGCACCAGAGGATTTACAGATTCGAATCGCGCAACAGACCGCACTACTTGCTTCACAAATGTTTAGCCCGACTCAAGTTATAACCGAATACCGTCGCACCGAAACCACAATAAATGGCGAGACACACATCGAAATTGAAACTACTCACGAGATTAGAAGAGATTTCCCACTAAGTTAGCGGTTATGAATTCGGAAGCAGTATTTGGCGCCATTGGAATGGCTTCCCTAACTGTGCGGCCTGCAGACACATCGGTTGCCCAAGCGCTAAATGATTTACCGATTTTGGCAACACCAACCCTTATCAATATTTTCGAAGGTGCTTGCACCGCTGCGCTGGCCGAACATTTAGGCTCTGGTGAAACCTCGATTACTTCAAATTTAGTAGTTAACACCCATGCATCTGTTGGAGTTGGAATCGAGATTCGAGCAAATGCCACATGTTTTGAAGTTGAGGGTTCGGTATGTAAATTTAATATTGAAGTTCATCAAGGAACGAAGTTAGTCGCATCTGGAATTATTGATAGAAAGATAGTTGATCGCGTTTCATTTGCGGCGCGGATTGCGGCGGAATCCATATCTCGCGAAGCTGTTTAGCGCAAATAGCAAAAAAATGAGCCCGCCCGAAGGCGAGCCCATTCATTAACTACTAGGTTTAGAAGTAATTACTTCTTAGTTGCCCAGAAGATTTCTGCAATTTCATCAATCTTACCAATTAACTTTTCAGCAACAGCAACATCATTTGAACCCTTTGTTCCACCAGCACCAGCAAGCTTGGTTGCTTCATTGAATAAGACATGAAGTTGTGGGTAGGCCTCAAAGTGATTTGGCTTGAAGTAGTCGGTCCATAGAACCCAGAGATGGTGCTTTACCAATTCTGAACGCTCTTCTTTGATTGCTACTGCGCGAGATTTGAAATCAGCGTCTGTTGAAGCTGCATATTTCTCCATTGTTGCCTTAACTGAAAGTGCTTCAATCTTTGCTTGAGCTGGATCGTAAACGCCGCAAGGTAGATCGCAATGTGCATGCGCAATTGCTTCTGGCTTGAAAATATTCTTTAGGTTTTTTGATATTAAGTTCATAGCTTCCATTTCCTATCTTGATAATGGGTCCATCTGGATTTACCGGATTTATGGTGCGACACTACTACGCCTATGAGTAGCCTGCATTTCAAAGTTGCGAAATTATTCAAAGCCGTGGAGCTCCGCGGGGATTCGATGTCCCCTAACTTCAACGATGGCGATTGGCTACTTTTCTGGTTGCTCCCAGCAAAAGCCCTGAGTGGCAAATTGGTTGGCAAAGTCGTTTTGATCCAACGCCAATCGGATCTTGGCACAGACTTCTTACAGGTGAAGCGCGTAATCAAGGTTAATGAATCTAATCAATCTAATGAAACAAAGTTCTGGGTTGAAGGAGACAACAAAAGTGCATCAACTGATTCCAGAAGTTGGGGAGCGCTTGATTCAACTGAAGTTATTGGGAAGCTTCTTTTTCGCTACCGCCGGGCCAAGTAAAACTAATGAGCTGTTAGCGCGAGAAGGCTTCCATCAACAGCGCCTTCTGCTCTTCTTCATGCAGATGATGCGAACCTGTTGCTGGACTTGCAGTTGCACGACGTGAAACGCGGCGCAGTGTGCGACCTTCTAGGAATTCACTTGTTGTAAGTGCAACAAATGGCCATGGACCTTGGTTTGCTGGTTCATCTTGCACCCAAAGTAAATTCGCATTTGGATGTTTCGCTGCAACTTCAGCAAATTCTTTAGCAGGGAGTGGATAAAGTTGCTCTATTCGAATTATTGCAGTTGAGCTTTCGCCTAACTTTGCGCGCTCGGCAACTAGATCGTGATAAACCTTTCCAGAACAGAAGATAACGCGAGTTGCATTAACAACTGTTGGATCATCAATCAGTGGTCTAAATGTTCCAGTTGTGAAATCTTGTAGCCCAGATGCCGCTGCCTTTAAGCGCAACATTGACTTTGGTTCAAAGACAATAAGTGGACGACGTGCTGGATTTTTCATGTGCCAACGCAGTAAGTGGAAATATGACGCCGGTGATGATGGTTGAGCAACAGTCATATTTAATTCTGCGCAAAGTGCGAGATAACGTTCGATGCGACCAGATGAATGATCTGGACCTTGGCCTTCATAACCATGTGGAAGTAGAAGAACTAGTGAAGAACGCTCGCCCCACTTTTGCAGCGCTGAAGAGATAAATTCATCAATAATTGTTTGGGCGCCATTAGCAAAGTCTCCGAATTGCGCTTCCCACATTACAAGTGCATTTTCACGCTCTACGGAATAGCCATATTCAAAGCCCATTGCGGCATATTCCGAAAGCAACGAATCAAATACAAAGAATTGATTTTCATCTGAAATTAGCGAACGAAGCGGGGTCCAATCCGAACCATTATTTTGATCGACTACAACCGCGTGACGATTACTGAAAGTTCCGCGCTTAACATCTTGGCCAGCAAGGCGAATTGGATAACCTTCTAATAACAATGAACCCATTGCGAGTAATTCACCGGTCGACCAGTCAACAGTTCCTTCGTCCAACATCTCAACGCGCTTTGCAAGTTGTGGTGCCAACTTCACATGCGGAGTAAATCCTTCTGGGATCGCGTTCTGGGTTGCAACAATCTTTCGAAGTGTTGCTTCATCAACTGATGTGTCAACGGTTTCTGGTGCGGGCGCAACTGGAACAACAATGTTTGCGCCATGTTCAGGTTCAATATTATGAACCGCGTTATAAACCGCATCAAGTTGTGCTTGGTAATCCTGTAATACTTCTTCGGCCTCTTCGACAGTGATATCTCCGCGACCAATCAGCGCTTCGGTGTAAAGCTTTCGAGTTGAACGCTTGGCTTCAATCAATTTATACATCATTGGCTGTGTGAAACTTGGCTCGTCACCTTCGTTGTGACCGCGACGACGGTAGCAAACCATGTCAATTACGACATCTTTATTAAATGCTTGACGATATTCGAATGCGATTCGTGCGACCCGAACCACGCTCTCTGGATCATCTGCATTCACATGGAAGACCGGTGCTTGAATCATTTTCGCGATATCAGTTGAGTAAGTTGATGATCGCGCTGCATGTGGTGAAGTTGTGAAACCAACTTGGTTATTTACGACAACGTGAATGGTGCCACCGACGCGATAGCCCTTAAGTTGTGAAAGATTAAGTGTTTCAGAGACAACGCCTTGACCAGCAAATGCAGCATCGCCGTGCATCAAGATTGGAAGAACGCTAAAGATGTTTTTCACATTTAGCTTGTCTTGCTTCGCGCGCGTAATGCCTTCTAATACTGGGTTTACAGCCTCTAAGTGTGATGGGTTTGCTGCGAGATAAATCTTGGTTGTTGCACCTGATTCGGCAGTGAAAGTTCCTGCGGTTCCAAGGTGATACTTAACATCGCCAGAACCATGAACTTGATTCTCGGCGTAATGCCCTTCAAATTCTTGGAAGATTTGGCCATATGACTTGCCACCAATGTTTGCAAGAACATTTAAGCGACCGCGGTGCGGCATTCCAACGCAAACTTCATCAAGACCACGGTCGGCAGCAGATGAAATAATTGCATCTAGAAGTGGAATTAAAGTTTCGCCGCCTTCAAGTGAGAAGCGCTTCTGTCCAACATATTTTGTCTGCAAGAAAGCTTCAAAAGCTTCCGCGCTATTTAATTTACGTAAAATTCTAAGTTGTTCATCACGTGGAGTTCGTGGGTAGCCAACTTCCACATACTCTTGAATCCAGGCTCGCTCTAATGGGTTTTCGATATACATATATTCCACACCGATGGTGCGGCAATATGAATCACGAAGTGTTCCCAAGATTTTGCGAAGTTTCATAACTGGCTTGCCACCAAAGCCACCAGTAGCGAATTCACGATCTAGATCCCAGAGTGAAAGTCCATGAGTAACAACATCTAAATCAGGGTGTGAACGTTGAATATATTTCAGTGGATCAATATCTGCCATCAAGTGACCAGTTGTGCGATAAGCATTGATCAATTCTTGAACGCGAGCAGTTTTGCCAACTTGATCTTCCTTGCTAAAGCGCATATCGACAACCCAGCGAATTGGAACGTACGGAATACGTAGGGCTGCGAAGATCTCATCATAGAAACCATTTTCGCCAAGCAATAATTCATGAATTCGCTTTAAGAAATCTCCGGATTGGGCTCCTTGAATAATTCGGTGATCGTAGGTGCTAGTTAAAGTTACGATTTTGCTAATCGCTAATTCAGCCAAAGTATCTTCATTAGCTCCATGAAACTCTGCTGGGTAATCCATTGCGCCAACGCCAAGAATCAAGCCTTGGCCTTGCACTAAACGTGGAACGGAATGAACGGTGCCGATAGTGCCAGGGTTTGTTAGTGAAACAGTTGTTCCCGCAAAATCTTCGACAGTTAGCGAACCACCGCGAGCTTTGCGAACGGTCTCTTCATATGACGCCCAGAACTGTGCGAAATCAAGTTCTTCGCAACCCTTAATAGAAGGGACTAACAATTGGCGCGAACCATCTGGCTTTGCCAAGTCAATCGCAATTCCAAGATTTATATGTTCTGGCTTTCCAACCGCAGGCTTGCCATCTAATTCGCCGAAGAAGGCATTCATTTCTGGCATCTGACGAATTGCGCAAATCATTGCGTAACCAATTAAGTGAGTAAATGAAACTTTTCCACCGCGACTACGTCTCAAGTGATTATTTATAACTGTGCGATTATCAATCATTAATTTTGCAGGTATTGCACGAACACTGGTTGCGGTTGGAACCGATAGCGAAGCTTCCATGCTCTGAACAACTCGAGCACTTACGCCACGAATTGGTTCGAGAGTTGATGCACCGGGACTTACTAAAGTTGGAATTGGTTTCTTAATTGGATCCGCAGGTGTTGCAGATTTAACGGAAGCAACGGGAGTTGCTGGCGCAACGGGCGCAACGGGTGTTGCTGGCGCAACGGGCGCAACGGGTGTAACCGGTGTAACCGGTGTTGCTTGTGCAACGGGCGCAGCAGAAACCTGTGTTGCGGCCACTGGAACTTGAAGCGCAGATGGGTCGACAATCTTTTTAGGAAGTGGCGGAGTTCCACCCTTTGGCGCATTATCCAAAGTTGGAATTACTTTGCCATTGCTATTGCCATTCGCATTTGGTTTGTAATCGGCAAAAAATTCTGCCCAAGCTGTATCTACTGAATTTGGATCTGCTAAGTATTTTTCGAACATTTCATCGACAAGCCATTCATTTGGCCCAAAAGATCCACCAAAATGATTAGCGGGTGTATTAGATCCAGTTGCCGACACT
>CANLTP010000070.1 GCA_947494085.1 Actinomycetota bacterium
ATGCCAATGGTTTCACCATCAGCATCACGTGTAACACTTACAAAGCCAGGAGCGAAAGACTCAGGCTTCCCAATATTCCACCGCGTTGTTCCTAAGGACAGCCTCCAAGGTCCAGCACTTGCACGTCTTGCAGTTAAGGGCGTTTCAAGCCCAGCTGTTTACTATGTTGATGATCAATCACCATACGGCGAAGGACTTCGCGACGAAGCAGTTCCAACTTTGAAGAAGCTTGCAACAATTGTTGGTAAGGATTCCTTACTGCCAGTTGCTGGTGGCGACTACTCAGCTATTGCTGCAAAGGTAAAGGGCGCAAAGGCTAACTCTGTTGTTTACTTCGGTTACGACATTGATGCTGGTGCATTTGTTAAGTCACTTCGCGACTCTGGTTACACCGGCGTGTTCGCTACTGGTGATGGATCTGCAACAGCTTCATTCATCACAACAGCTGGTAAGAAGGCTGCTGAAGATGCACGTATCACACAGGGAGAAATTCCTTTCGATAACATTGCGACTGCTGCACAAAAGGCTGCATTCACAAAGGCATCTGGCGTAAAGGTTGCTGGCGGTTATGTAACTAACACAATCAACGCTACAAACGTATTCCTAGAGTGCATCAAGGCTGGAAAAACTACACGTCCAGCAATCTTGACATGCATAAAGAATGGAACATTCCCTGACTTCACTGGCGGAACATTCCAATTCACCCGTTATGGCGACACTAAAGATCCAGCACCAATCGGAGCTTTCTATGTTGTAGACGGCGTAATTACATATAAGCACATCGCTTAATCAATTAATTTAGGAAACTAAATTAGCTAGAAATTAGTGCCTGTAGACATTGGTTTACAGGCACTAATCTTGTAATATCCGAATTTGAATCAGTTTAAATATTTTGAACCGCACTTGAGGAGATTATGAATTTTTCAGTTTTGACCACTCAGTTCTGGTCTTTAATGCTCTCTGGTGTTGCGCTAGGCCTTATTTATGTCTTAATTGCTCTGGGTTACACGATGGTTTATGGCGTTCTTCGCCTCATCAACTTTGCAAACTCTGAAATCTTTATGGTTGGAACCTTCGCCGTCGTATTTGCTGAAACTGGGCTAACCGGACACACCTTGGATTCAGAACCACTTAAAGGAATTCAATTAATCTTAACTTTGGGCCTTGCTCTTTTAATTGCCATGGCGGCATCTGGTTTCACCGCCGTAATGGTTGAAATTTTGGCTTATCGGCGTTTACGTTCTCGTGGAAATAATCGCCTTGCTAGTTTGATCTCAGCAATTGGAATGTCAATAGCCCTATCTGAAGCTGCAAGCGTTCTGACTCATGCTCGACCACAATCAAATCCACGGTTGTTGGAGAAAACTTCGCTGGGAGAAATCGCTGGGGCAAATTTTAGAATTGACACCGTACTCGTTCTAGTTTCTGCGATCATTATGTTCTTCCTGCTCGATCGATTTGTGAATAAAACTCGCGTGGGTATTGCAATTCGTGCCGTCTCTATGTCTGAAGAGAATGCCAAATTGATGGGTGTAAATTTAAACCGAGTAATTTCTGTAACCTTCCTAGTCGGTGGAATAATGACCGGTGCAGCAGCATTTTTATTCATGACAGTTTATGAAACAACTAAATTCAACGTGGGCTTTAGTCTCGGATTAGCTGCCTTCACAGCTGCAGTTCTGGGTGGAATCGGAAATCTACGTGGCGCTTTCTGGGGTGGAATCTCACTTGGAATTCTAGAAACAATGTCAGCGGCCGTCCTTGGAAGTCAATGGAAAGCAGTAACAGTCTTCGTAGTCTTGGTACTGGTTCTACTGATTCGACCAAATGGTTTGTTTGGCGAAGCCATTCAGCAAGCGAGGGCATAAGAATATGATAAATCTAAGAGATGCTGGCTCTAAATTTTGGGATAAGTTAAACCGGGTTCAGCGCACCACATTTGTTCTTATTATTATTGGTTTCCTGCTTTTAGTTCCTTACATGGATACTTTTGGTCCAACAAGTTTCATAAACACACCTATCGCTTCATTTAGAGATGCTCTCGTCTATCCAATTGGCATGTTCGTTCTCATGGGTCTTGGATTAAACATTGTTGTTGGCAAGAGCGGCCTTCTAGATCTGGGCTATGTCGCTTTCTTCGCAATCGGTGCTTATACACAAGCAATTCTTTCTACTACAACCAGTTTGAATATGTGGGAAATTCTGCCTATTGGTATCGCGTTGGCCATGTTCTCCGGACTTCTTCTAGGTCTTCCAACGCTTCGACTCCGCGGTGATTATTTGGCGATCGTTACATTGGGTTTCGGTGAAATCACTAGAATAGTAGTTCTTAACTCTGATTTCACTGGTGGTACAAATGGAATTCCAAATATTCCACCACCACCAAAAATTGGCCCTATCGTTTTCGACATCATGAATCCTCAAAATTATTTCTATGTAGTTATCGTAATGATTTTGCTAACTATCTGGATGATTCGCCGTTTATCGGTCCGCCGTGCTGGCCGCGCTTGGGAAGCGATTCGCCAAGACGAAGATGTTGCAATGCTTATGGGCGTTCCGACTCTTCGCTACAAACTCTGGTCTTTCACACTTGGCGGTGGAGTCGGTGGTGCAGCTGGTGTGCTCTTCGCTTCAAAGGTAATGGTAATTGCGCCTGGAATGTTTGATTTTCAAGTTTCGATTTTGATTCTAGCCTGCGTGGTATTTGGCGGAATTGGAAATATTTGGGGAGTGGTTTTGGGTGGAGTAGCACTTGCTTACATTCCAGAGCGCATCCGATTCCTGACAGAGACTCGCCAATTGGCGTTTGGTCTCGTTCTAGTAATCATGATGAATTTCCGTCCAGATGGAATGCTTCCACGAAAGAAGCGCGAAAAAATTAGTGAGAAGAGCAAACAGAAAGAAAAGGAGATCAAATAATGTCTGAAAAAATTCTTGAACTCCGCAATCTAACTATGCAATTCGGTGGCGTTAAGGCTCTCGATGATGTCAGTATCCATGTAAATAAAGGCGAAATCTGTGCCTTGATTGGTCCAAATGGAGCGGGCAAGACAACAGTTTTCAACGTCGTAACTGGAGTTTATGCTGCAACTTCCGGAGATATCGTCTTCAACGGCTCTTCTATTTTGGGGAAGAAGCGCCACTTGATTACAAAACTTGGCCTAGCTCGAACCTTCCAGAACGTTCGGCTATTTGGCGAAATGACTGCGCTTGAAAATGTAATTACTGCAACTGATGTCCATAAGAAATCCGGGCTGGTTGGTGGTTTATTTGGTTCACCAAGATCTCGTCGTGAAGAACGTGAATCAAAAGCGCGTGCCCATGAACTGCTTGCCTTCTTGGGAATCGATCACCGTGCAGATCAATTAGGAAAGAACCTTCCTTACGGAGATCAGCGCCGCTTAGAAATCGCCCGTGCGCTAGGCACCGAACCACAAGTTCTGCTTTTAGACGAACCGGCAGCTGGATTCAACCCTGCCGAAAAAGTTGCGTTAGCAAATGACATTAAAAAAATTCGCGATGCCGGTTATACGGTTCTGCTAATCGAGCACGACATGTCATTAATTATGGGAATCTCTGATCGAGTAATCGTTCTAGATTTTGGAAAGAAGATTGCTGACGATATTCCAAGCAAGGTTCAGAATGATCCAAAGGTAATCGAAGCCTATTTAGGAGCACCCGCTGATGCGTCTTGAAATTAAGGATTTACATGTTTTCTACGGAAAAATTGAAGCAATCAAGGGAATCAGTGTTGTTGTAAACCAAGGTGAAATCGTCACCTTAATCGGCGCCAATGGCGCTGGCAAAACTACCACTTTGAAAACTGTCTCTGGTTTGCGTCCGGTTGCAAGTGGCTCAATTACATTTGATGGTCAAGACATTTCAAAGATGCAAGCTCATGATCGTGTTGCACTTGGTATTTCTCAGGCGCCGGAAGGTCGCGGTATTTTTCCTGGAATGTCAGTTCTTGAGAACTTAGAAATTGGAAAGTACTTCAGAAAAGATCGCAGAAGCGAGATGAATGAAGATTTAGAGAAGGTTTATCATTTATTTCCAAGGTTGAAAGAACGTGCATCTCAGGCTGGCGGAACACTTTCAGGTGGCGAGCAGCAGATGCTAGCTATCGGTCGCGCATTGATGGCTCGTCCAAAGGTTCTATTACTTGATGAACCATCTATGGGACTTGCCCCAATGATGATTGCGAATATTTTCAGAATTATCACCGAGATCAATACTGAACTTGGAACCACAATTCTTCTTGTAGAACAGAATGCGCAACAAGCGCTACAGCGTGCACATCGTGCTTACGTTCTAGAGACTGGAAAAGTTGTTAAAGAAGCCAAAGCATCTGATCTGCTAAATGATCCAGATGTTCGTGCGGCCTACCTAGGAACTGGAGCAGACGCTCACTAAGTTACGAGCGTTCAGCAAGGATTAAGCAAGTAATTCTTGAAGTGCAAGTTTTTTCGCCGGCATCATTCGTTATTACTACTTCATAACAACAAAGAGTTTTGCCGAGCGAGATTGCGGTTGCGGTTCCGGTAACAAATCCAGAAGTCGCTGATTTATGGTGGGTTGCATTTATATCCACACCCACAATTTTTCTATGTGCGCCAGCGTGCAATGCAGTTCCGATTGAACCCAAGCTTTCGGCTAGAACAACACTCGCACCACCATGTAACAAGCCCATAGGTTGAGTGTTTCCTTCGACCGGCATTCGTGCGACCAGACGTTGTGGTGAAGCTTCGAGAATCTCAATTCCCATTTTTTCGCCAAGGGCGCCACTGCCACGCTTCCGTAGAATCTCAAGGAAATCATCCATGTTCGTAAGTCTAACCAATAGACTCACCGGAAATGAGCGCAACCAAAAAACTTTTGCTAATCGATGGGCACTCGCTCGCCTATCGGGCCTTTTATGCGCTTCCTGCGGAAAATTTTGTTACTTCAAATGGCCAGCACACCAATGCGGTCTATGGCTTTGCATCGATGCTTATAAATCTGATTACCTCTGAGAAGCCGACACATATTGCAACTGCTTTTGACGTTTCGAGAAAAACTTTCCGCTCCGAACGTTTCCCGGAATACAAGGCGAATCGTTCCGCTACCCCCGATGAATTCAGATCTCAAACCAGTTATCTCTTCGATTTAGTTCATGGATTCGGAATTAGACATTTTGCGGTCGAAGGTTTCGAAGCAGATGACATCATTGCAACGCTTGCCAAACGAGCCGAAGCTGATGGCTTCGAAGTTTTGATTTGCACTGGTGATCGTGATTCCTTCCAACTTATTAATTCAAAGACAACTGTCTTGTATCCCAAACGCGGAGTGACAGATCTTGCACGCATGACACCGGATGCAGTGATCGAAAAATATGGATTGACGCCCGCGCAGTATCCAGATTTTGCAGCACTGCGTGGTGATCCCAGTGACAACCTGCCATCGATTCCTGGTGTTGGCGAG
>CANLTP010000071.1 GCA_947494085.1 Actinomycetota bacterium
AGGCGGATTGTGGCTACACCACAGAATTATTTAGCAGTCATCAAAGTTGTCGGTGTTGGTGGCGGCGGTGTTAATGCAATCAATCGAATGATTGAAGCAGGGCTCAAAGGTGTTGAGTTCATTGCAATTAATACTGATTCACAACAATTAATAATGAGTGATGCTCATGTGAAATTAGATATCGGAAGAAAATTAACTCGTGGACTTGGTGCAGGTGCTGCTCCTGAAATTGGAAGACAAGCCGCACTTGATCACACAGAAGAAATTGAAGAGATGTTGCGGGGTGCGGATATGGTTTTCGTAACTGCTGGTGAAGGTGGTGGCACGGGAACTGGTGGGGCTCCAATAGTTGCAAAGATTGCAAAAGATTTAGGTGCACTAACAGTTGGTGTAGTTACTAAGCCATTTACTTTTGAAGGAAAGCGTCGGACTGCACAAGCAGATGAAGGAATTGCGTTGCTACGTGAAGAAGTCGATACCTTAATTGTTATCCCTAACGATCGCTTACTTGCAATCTCTGATCGCTCAATTAGTCAGCTAGAAGCATTCCGCAGCGCAGATCAAGTTCTATTATCTGGCGTTCAAGGAATCACAGATTTGATCACAACTCCGGGGCTAATTAACTTGGACTTTGCAGATGTAAAGAGCGTCATGTCTGGAGCTGGTTCAGCCCTGATGGGAATTGGTTCTGCAAGGGGAGAAGCTCGGGCAACTCGCGCTGCTGAACTTGCAATTTCAAGTCCGCTTCTCGAGGCTTCAATTGACGGTGCACATGGTGTTCTTTTATCAATCGCTGGCGGTTCAGATATCGGGCTATTTGAATTAAGTGAAGCAGCTGAACTAGTTGCGCAGTCTGCGCATCCAGATGCCAACATTATTTTTGGAACTGTTATTGATGATGCTTTAGGTGATGAAGTTCGGGTAACAGTTATTGCAGCAGGTTTTGATGGCGGTCTACCAAAGCGAGTTTCGGTTCCTGTTATTGATGCTGCTTCACTTTCAGGAAATGCTGATCCAATCGCTTCTAACGATCCATTAGCTGTGGCGCTAGATATTCCAACGGTTGCAATTTCGACTGCGAACAGCCCACGAAAGCGAATCACATTTGAAGATTTGGTATCGGAAGACGATATCGATATTCCAGATTTTATGAAGTAATTCCATAAGTTTCAGATAGAGAAATAGTGGCGCAAATATTATTTACTGCGCGCCACGGTGGTAATTCAATCGGCGAATTCACATCGCTAAATCTGGGTGATCATGTCGGAGATGAATCAAAAACAGTGGTGAACAATCGGAAAATTCTCCAGAAGATGCTGAGCCGGATAGAACCCAAATTTATGAATCAAGTTCACGGTAATGATGTCGTTGAAGTTAATGGAGGCTCGATGAATCAGGTTACGGCGGATGCTCTAATTACTCGTCAATCTGGTTTACCGCTTGCCGTTCTTAGCGCTGATTGCTTGCCGATATTAGTTAAGGGCGAAAATATTGTTGGAGCCATTCATGCCGGGCGTAAAGGAATATTGAATGGAATCATCGAGCGGACAATTACCAAAATGCGAGAATTGGGCGGCAAAGAACTCAGCGCAACTATCGGACCAGCGATTTGTGGCAACTGCTACGAGGTCGATATTCAGATGTATTTAGATGCAATTGAGATTGATCCGAACCTAGCTACAACGCCAGAAACACATGGTCTCGACTTAAAGAAAGCCGCTGCTGGCCAATTACATTCGCAGAACGTTTCGGTAACTGATCTTGGAATCTGCACAGCTCATGATCCAAATTACTTCTCATACCGCAGAGATGGAGTCTCAGGTCGAAGCGCGGGGGTAATCGTTTTATGAGTAGTCGTAGCGAAGAACTTAGCGCGAACTTAAATGCCATCAAATCTCGGATAAGCGTTGCTGCACAGAGCGCAGGTAGAAGTGCTGAAGAAGTCACACTGATAGTTGTAACAAAAACTTTTCCAGCCAGCGATGCTCAGATTCTCTATGAGTTGGGGGTTCGGGATTTTGGCGAAAATCGAGATCAAGAAGCTTCGGTAAAGTCAACGGAACTGCCAGATGATTGCCGGTGGCATTTTCAGGGACAAATCCAGAGCAATAAATTGAAGTCAATTGCTAATTGGGCTGATGTTTTACATTCGATCGATGATATTGCTCATGCTAATAAATTGAATTCGTTAGTCGCATCAAAGGACATTTTTATTCAAGTATCACTAGATAATCAGCCAAATCGCGGGGGAGTTCTGCCTGAGTTAATCCCAGAATTTCTCGAAGAGATATCAGCTTTTTCCAACCTAAAGATTCGCGGGCTGATGGCGGTGGCACCGCTAGATGAAGAGCCGGTGATTGCATTCCAGAGATTGAAGGCGCTCTCGGATCGGGTGGTAAAAACGCAGCCAACGGCCCACGAGATTTCTGCGGGAATGAGCAATGACTTCGAGGCAGCTATTTCTCAGGGTGCGACACATATCCGTATTGGGAGCCAAATACTCGGGGTTCGCTAGTCCTTAACTTACGCTTATCCCATGGCTAATGCATTTAGAAAAGCAGCGAACTTTCTTGGACTAGTTGATGATGAAGAATTTGATCAATCAACTCCAGTAGCAACACAGAGCGAATCACGTTTCAGTCGACCATTGCGTCCTGCAGCACCGGTAGAAACTGAAAGCCCAACCTATCTTCGTAGCGCGCCAACTCGGGGAGTCACACCAGTTGCACAACCAAATGTAGTTGTCGATCACATTGTTACTTTGCATCCACGGATGTATAGCGATGTTCGAGGAATTGGCGAGCACTATCGACTTGGTCAACCAGTAATCATGAACTTAAGTGACATGGAAGAATCAGAACGCAAGCGCATGATTGACTTTGCTTCAGGTTTAGTCTTCGGACATTACGGCAGCATAGAACGAGTAACTTCAAAAGTATTTCTATTGACACCGCCAAATGTAAAAGTTAGTAACGAAGATAAGACCGCGGCCGCACAGGCCAGCTTCTTCAACCAGAGCTGATTCGTAAGTGAGTCTGCTATTTCGTTTGCTGGATACTGCTCTAAATATTTTCATTTTAGCTCTAGTGGGCAGATTAATTTTGGACTACGTCCGAATCTTTAAGCCATCATGGCGTCCTCAAGGAATTGTTTTAGCGGTTGCTGAATTTATTTATGCAATTACTGATCCAGTTGTTAACTTTGTTCGTCGTTTTATTCCACCACTTCGGTTAGGCCCAGTGGCACTCGATCTTTCATTCATTGTAATGTTCCTCGGAGCACAACTTCTCTCCGGGGTGCTTTCGACTATTGCCGCAAGCCTTTAACTATTTTTAGATAGTTCTAACCAAAGCCCTAGCTCGTTACTCTCATCGCTTTTATCTACGATGTTTTCGAATTTAGTTGCCAAGGTTTCATCACCAATATCTTTGAGATTTTTCAGAATCGCGGCGCTTACTTGGGGATTAGCGCCCCAACGAACCGAGATTCGATCACTGATTTCAAAACCAGATTGTTTTCGCTCTTCCTGAATCGCTCTAATTACTTCACGAACAGTTCCCGCTTCGATTAAGGCGGGTGTAAGAGCTAAATCAAGTGCCACGCTCTCGCCACTGTGGCTTGCAACCGACCAGCCAGCTTTTGGAGTTTCGGTAATCACTAAATCCTCTAAATCGATTACAGCGGGTTTGGCGCCACCGAAACTAACTTCAAAGCTTCCGGATGCCCGAATTTTTGAAACTAGATCACCGTGGTCAAGAGCTGAAATAGCTTTGGCAATCGCCTGAACATCCCCACCAAATTTCGCACCGATAGTTCGGAAATTGGCTTTGACCGAGATACTTACTAAATCTGCACCTGCGGAAGCAATCTCATCAAGGCGCTGCACGTTAAGTTCATCAGAGATGTGGGAGCGAATTTCTTGGTCCATGTCGTCCCAACCATTTGCAGCAACAAGTGCCCGCGCAAGTGGTTGACGAATCTTTACCTTCGATTCAGCTCGCGCCGCCCGGCCAAGTTCAACAAGTCTGCGTGATAGGCGAACTGATTTAGAAAGTTTCTCATCTATTTTCTTTGGGTTACTTACTGGAAAATTAGTTAGGTGCACTGATTCGGCTTCGTTTGGTTCTAAATTGCGAATCATTTCTTGCCAGACGTGCTCAGTAATGAATGGCACCATCGGAGCCATAAGTTTTGTGATCTCTTTCAGTGAGTGGTAAAGAGTGTTAAGTGCGGCGCTTTCACCATCCCAGAATTTACGACGAGATCTACGCACGTACCAGTTTGAAAGATCGTCAATGAACTGGCCAATGAGAGTTCCGGCAGTCTGAGAATCGTAATTTTCGTAAGCCTCATCGACCTTTGCAATTAAGTTATTGAGTTCGGAGATAATCCATCGATCCATCGTTGATGAGTCATCTGAAAGTCCCGTTAATTTAAAGTCAGATGCCTTCGCATATAACGTAAAGAATGAGACGGTGTTCCAATAGGTCAGAAGCGTTTTTCTAACCACATCAGTTATTGCATCATGTCCAACTCGACGCGAGCTCCAAGGAGATCCCGCTGCCAACATGTACCAGCGAACTGCATCGGCTCCGTGCTGATCCATCAGTGGCATTGGTTCTAGAACATTGCCTAGATGTTTGCTCATTTTGCGACCATCTTTATCCAAGATGTGGCCAAGACATAGAACGGTTTTATAAGAACTTTGATCGAAGACCAGAGTTCCAATTGTCATTAAGGTGTAAAACCAGCCTCTAGTTTGGTCTATGGCCTCGCAAATGAAATCAGCTGGATAGGAAGCTTTGAATTTCTCAACTGAACCTTCTTTATGAGGATAGCCCCACTGCGCAAATGGCATAGCCCCGGAATCAAACCAGCAATCAATAACTTCTGGCGTACGAGCCATCTTTAAATTGCATTCGGCGCAATTAAAAGTAATGTCATCGACGAATGGACGATGTGGATCTGATTTAGAGAGGTCGGTTCCGGATAATTCTCCAAGTTCTGCAAGTGAACCAACGCAGATTTCATGTTTGTTCTCGCAGCGCCAGATTGGAAGCGGAGTGCCCCAATAGCGATTTCTAGAAATAGCCCAGTCAATATTGTTATTCAACCAATCGCCGTAGCGACCAGTTTTAATTGTTTCGGGATGCCAATCAGTATTGGCATTTTCGCGGAGCAGCGCATCTTTGATTTCAGTTGTCCGGATATACCAGGATGGTTGGGCGTAATACATCAGGGCGGTGTGGCAGCGCCAGCAATGAGGATACGAATGTTCGTATTGCTGTTGCTTGAAGAGGAGGCCCTTAGATTTAAGTTCCTTAATCAATAACTTATCGGCATCTTTGAAAAATACGCCACC
>CANLTP010000072.1 GCA_947494085.1 Actinomycetota bacterium
AGGTCTTGCAGAAACCCAACAAACTCTGATGCTAAACGGGTTGCGCGATCGCATTGTCGTTCAAGTTGATGGTCAAATGAAAACAGGCCGTGACATTGTTATAGCTGCGCTATTGGGTGGCGAAGAATTTGGTTTTGCAACAGCGCCACTAGTTGTCTCTGGTTGTGTAATGATGCGCGTCTGCCATCTAGATACTTGCCCAGTTGGGGTAGCAACTCAGAATCCAGAATTGCGTGCAAAGTTCAATGGAAAACCAGAGTTCGTAGAGACTTTCTTTGAATATATTGCTGATGAAGTTCGCGAAATTTTGGCCGAACTTGGCTTCAGAACTTTGGAAGAGGCAATCGGTCAGGTTGAGTATTTAGATACCAAGAAAGCAATCACGCACTGGAAGGCAAGTGGTTTGGATTTGGCTCCGCTATTAGCTGCGCCAGTCTTCGATACCGACGCGCCTCGTCGAAACACAACTACTCAAGATCACGGTCTAACTGGCGCGCTCGATAATAAATTGATTGAACTAGCAGCGCCTGCACTTAAGTCTGGTGAAATTGTAAATATTGAGATGCCAATTAAGAATGTCAATCGAACCGTAGGAACGATGTTAGGTTCGGAAATCACTCGTAAATTTGGTGGCGCCGGTCTGCCTAATGATTCGGTAAACATTAACTTCCATGGGACTGCCGGCAATTCATTTGGTGCCTTTATTCCTCAAGGACTAACACTTCGTCTTTATGGTGATGCTAATGATTATGTTGCTAAGGGCCTTTCAGGTGGTCGAGTAATCGTTAGACCAGATGAGAAGGCGACATTCGCGTCAGAGTTAAATGTGATTGCGGGAAATGTTATTGGATACGGCGCTACGGCAGGTCAAATCTTTATTCGAGGAAGAGTGGGCGAGCGGTTCTGCGTACGAAACTCTGGTGCAACTGCAGTCGTTGAAGGTATTGGCGATCACGGGTGCGAATACATGACTGGCGGTATCGCGTTAATTCTTGGAAGAACTGGACGCAACTTCGCAGCGGGCATGTCTGGTGGAAGAGCATTTGTTCTCGACCTTGACCCGGCGCTGGTTAATACAGAATTAGTAGATGTGCTTTCATTACCAGCAGATCAGGCAACATTCGTAAGGGAGTTGTTATCAAGTTTCGAAGTTGAAACCGGCTCCAAGGTTGCAAATGAATTGCTAAAGAATTGGGATGAGAATAAGAAGCGAATCTCGATGGTTATGCCTCGCGACTATGCACGTGTGCTTGCAGCAATGGAGCGAGCCGAACGCGAAGGTTTGCCAGTGGACAAGGCAGTTATGGAGGCCGTAAATGGGTGATCCAAAAGGGTTTTTAACGACACCTCGTGAAACTCCAACACGCAGACCAGTAGATGTTCGCATTCTTGATTGGAAAGAAGTTTACGAGCCACAAGATTTATCTGCGTTAAAGAAGCAAGCTGGTCGCTGCATGGATTGTGGAATTCCGTTCTGTCATCAAGGTTGCCCACTAGGAAACTTAATTCCAGAGTGGAATGATTTGATTTTCCGCGGTGAAATGAGCGAAGCTATTGATCGTTTACACGCGACCAACAATTTTCCCGAGTTCACTGGTCGGTTATGTCCAGCGCCATGTGAGACTGCATGTGTTGTTGCAATCAATGATGAAGCTGTAACCATCAAGCAGGTCGAACTTCGCACAATTGAAGAAGCATTTGCAAATGGCTCTGTGATTCCACTTCCAT
This sequence comes from Actinomycetota bacterium, assembly GCA_947494085.1. The sequence continues at coordinate 1,729 of CANLTP010000072.1, forward strand.
CCGAGAGACTTACTGGAAAAACAGTCGCCGTAATTGGTTCTGGCCCAGCAGGTCTAGCGGCCGCCCAACAATTAACCCGTGCCGGTCACACGGTTGCGGTCTACGAGCGTGGAGCAAAACCAGGTGGATTGCTTCGCTATGGAATTCCAGAATTTAAGATGGAGAAATCAATTCTTGATCGTCGAATCTCACAGATGGAGAGCGAAGGCACACGTTTTCGCAGTGGAGTAAATGTTGGTGTCGACATAACTGGAAGTGAACTAAAGACTAAATATGATGCAATTGTTTTAGCGGTTGGTTCAACAAATTGGCGCGATCTTCAAGTTCCAGGTCGAGACCTTAAGGGCGTTCACCAAGCAATGGAGTATTTACCTTGGGGAAATGCTCAAGGCCTGAATGAATTACACGAAGCCCCACCAATTAACGCACAAGGCAAGCACGTCATAATTCTTGGTGGCGGAGATACCGGCGCAGATTGTTTGGGCACAGCAATTCGTCAAGGTGCTGCCAGCGTTACGCAATTAGAAATTATGCCTAGACCAACAGAGGAACGTCCGTCTGCGCAACCGTGGCCAACTTATCCAATGATTTATCGAGTAAGCAGTGCACATGAAGAAGCTGGGGAGCGAATGTTTGCGGTTTCGACAGAAGAATTTCTTGGCGATTCCAACGGCAATTTACGTGGAATTAAACTTGTAGAAACAGAATTGACCGACGGGAAATTTGTGAAAGTTGAAAATTCAGAGAGAGAATTACCAGCAGACTTGGTTTTCCTCGCTCTGGGATTTGTTGGTCCAGAGAAATCTGAACTTCTAAAGCAACTAGAAATTACCTTTGATGAACGTGGAAACATCATTCGTGACGACAAATACCAAACTGCGGTTGAGGGTGTTTACGTTGCTGGCGATGCCGGGCGTGGTCAATCTTTAATTGTATGGGCAATCGCTGAAGGTCGAAGCGCTGCAGCAGCTGTTGATGAATTTCTTGTTGGTGAAACTCAACTTCCTTCACCTATCGAACCTACTGCTCGTTCAATGATGGTCTAACAGATCTTTCGTAACAGTAATAACTAAATCAATAACTAAATTAATAACTAAATAGGAAGCGGTTTTGAAATGCGTAGAGCAAAAATTGTTTGCACCATGGGGCCTGCAGTCGAGGCGCCCGAAAAGGTAGAGCAATTAATTGCTGCCGGTATGAATATGGCCCGGCTGAATTTATCTCACGGTGGATATCCAGAACATCAGGCCAGACTCGATGCAGTTCGTGCGGCTGCTCTGAAAGCAGGAGTAGCGGTAGCTGTTCTTGTAGATTTACAAGGTCCAAAGATTCGATTAGCGCGATTTGAGAATGGACCACACGATCTAGCACGCGGCGATATTTTTACGATAACAATAGATGAAGTTTCTGGCACAAAAGATCGAGTAGGAACTACTTACAAAGGTCTACCAGGAGATTGCAAACCGGGAGATCGAATTCTTATTGATGATGGAAAAGTTACCGTTGAAGTAGTCGAAGTAAAGGGAAATGATGTTGTTACAAAGTGCATCGAACCTGGCTCAGTAAGTAATAACAAGGGCATCAATCTTCCGGGAGTCGCGGTTTCGGTTCCGGCACTTTCTGAGAAAGATAAAGAGGATTTACGGTGGGGTTTGCGCGCTGGCGCCGATTTCATTGCACTTTCATTTGTTAGGAGCGCGAAAGATATTGAAGATGTTCATTTGATCATGAAACAAGAGGGCATTCATCGTCCAGTTATAGCGAAGATCGAGAAGCCACAAGCAGTTGATAACTTGGAAGAAATTATTGCTGTCTTCGATGGCATTATGGTTGCACGTGGTGACTTGGGTGTTGAAATGCCGATTGAAGAAGTGCCACTTGTTCAGAAGCGATGCGTAATGCTTGCGCGGGAAGCTGCAAAACCTGTGATCGTTGCTACTCAGATGTTGGATTCAATGATTTCAAGTTCGAGACCAACAAGAGCAGAAGCCACTGATTGTGCAAATGCTGTCCTAGATGGAGCGGATGCCTTGATGTTGTCAGGGGAGACAAGTGTTGGTGAATTCGCAATCGAAGCAGTTACAACGATGGCACGTATTATTGAACGGACCGAAGAGGTTATGCTGGACCGGATTCCAGCGCTTCAACATGATCCTAAAACTAAGGGTGGCGCAATAACTAAAGCTGCAACCGAAGTTGGCGCAACCATTGGTGCCAAATATTTAGTAGCTTTCACTCAAAGTGGGGATTCCGCCCGGCGTATGTCGAGGTTGCGCTCTCCGATCCACATCATGGCGTTTACTCCGACTCCCGAAGTTTTTAATCAACTCGCACTCTCTTGGGGCATCGAACCAAAAATTACCCAAATGGTTTCTCATACCGATGAAATGGTTGCCCAGGTTGACCGAATCTTGATCGACTCTCACCGAGTAGCAAAGGGCGATAGCGTCATCATCGTTGCGGGCTCACCTCCTGGAATTCCAGGTTCTACCAACGCTATGCGAGTTCACCGCGTTGGCGATGCGGTTGAAGGAATTGCTCCGGCATATCGCAAGTAGTTAAAGTATGGGGCGTAGTTATTAAAAGCTTGAGATAAGTTTCAAAAAGGAAAGAATGCCTCGGTACTCCAACGGTAGAGAGGGCGGACTCAAAATCCGCACAGTGTCGGTTCAAATCCGACTCGAGGCACATGTCAGAAAAAAAAGAAGAAAATAGGCCGGCTCGGATTTTAGTCGCCGAAGATGAAGCGTTAATTCGCCTTGACCTAGTTGAAATGTTGACCGAGTCCGGTTATGAAGTTGTTGCACAAGCAACAAATGGCGTGGAAGCAATTGCGCTAGCAAAAGAGTTTAAGCCGGACCTCGCTATTCTTGATGTAAAGATGCCCGAACTTGATGGAATCTCAGCGGCGCAAGAAATAATTGAAATTTCACCAGTTCTAATGCTCACTGCTTTCAGTCAGAAAGAATTAGTAGAGCGGGCAAGAGATGCTGGCGTAATGGCATATGTAGTAAAACCATTTAGCATCAACGATTTAACACCTGCTATTGAAATCGCAATGAGCAGACACTTGCAAATGCGATCTTTGAAAGAAGAAGTTGCAGATTTGTATGACAGATTAGAAACCCGGAAAATTATTGATCGCGCAAAAGGTATTTTGATGAAGGCGATGGATTTGAGCGAGCCTGAAGCCTTTAGCTGGATCCAGAGGTCAGCTATGGACCGCCGGCTCTCGATGAAAGAGGTGGCCTTAGCGGTAACCGACCCTGGAAAGGCCGAGAAGTTTGATTTCTGAAATAATCGCTGAATTTTGCTCTCATTAATCGCGCCAAACCGTTTACCTAAAATTTAAATCGAGTTATGCTTCCTCCATCCTTCTTGGGCTCTAGTAATAGGAGTTCAAGCAGGCACATACCGAAAGGGAGAAAATGCAGAAATTCAAAAAGGCGACCATAGTTGCTGTTGCAGCCGTTGCAAGCTTAGTTCTAGTTAGCTGCGGTGGCGGAAACAGTGCTTCTGGTCCATTAAAAATAGGATCACTACTTCCTGAGACAGGAAGTCTTGCATTCCTAGGGCCCCCAGAGTTTGCTGGCGTTGATTTAGCAGTTGAAGAAATCAATGCGGCTGGTGGCG
>CANLTP010000073.1 GCA_947494085.1 Actinomycetota bacterium
ATAACTTCCACCGTACTTCCCTTTTTGAAATCTTCTGGGTGTAGATAAACGCGATAGAGGCCGCCCGTGGTGGCATCGCTAGCAAATGTTCGTCTATCAGCGGTGCCAATTGATTTCCATTTACCACCTTTAACCCTGACGCTAAAAGTGACTTCAGCGTATTTAGCACCTGATACCTGGGCCGATATCTCACTCCAGCCCGAAGGTAGCGACGTCTGCTTAATCTTTGGGGTTGAAATTTTCATAACTCCAGCGTTAACAACTGGAGCTTTCGCTTTAGCAACACAGTAATTTCGTTGGGTGATCGCTAGCTCAATCTGGCTGTCGCTAGTGATCGTGCAGGTTCCAGATAAGACCTCCCATTCTCCCTTGAGAGAACCAACGTTGAACTGGGCTTGTGCCGGAGTATCGGAACCGTTTAAGGCAACTACATATTCAACTCCGTTTAGATAACGTGTTACAACGAAGAGTCCATTCTTTGCGTATCGGACTTCTTGTGTTCCATTACGCAGCGCTGGATTAGCGGCGATTACTTTCTGCAATTCAGAGATTTGATCTTCTAGCGGATTTTTTACATCGAAAGCACTTGCACTCTTTATGGGATCAGATCCAATGCGAACTTCATTCTGCCAATCAACAACTTGGGTAGCAAACATATCTTGGCGGGCTTTCTTATCTCCCCCAGTACCCGTCATTCCTTTTTCATCTCCGTAGTAAAGAACTGGACCACCGCGAAGTAGGAATAGTGAAGCATTTGAGAGTTTGGCTCGCTCAAGTAAAGTTTGGTTCTCTCCAACGGCAACCGCATTAGTTAGGAAATATCCAATGCGTCCCATATCGTGATTTCCAAGAAAAGTAGCAAGGCCATAGGCGTTAGTAGTTCGCGTTGTATAAAGATCATCTCGGTTAAATAGTTCGGCTAAAGCTTCCGCAGCGACACCGAATTGCACAAAACTCTTCATCTGCTTTTGAAAATCAAAATCCAAAACGCTAGGCACTTCGCCACCTGCAACATATGTGGATAAAGTTTGCGCATCGGTATCAGCTGCTTCACCGAAAATAGGAAAGTCTTTTTTACCTGCTGCGATTGCCGCTGCTTGAATCTTCGGAATAAACGCCTTCCAAAACTCGGGATTTACGTGTTTAAAGGTATCGATTCTCATGCCATCAATATCGAATTTGGTAATCCAGTTAGACCAGACATCTATCCACCCGCTTATCACTTTCGGATTCTCAGTCTCTAAATCATCAAGGCCGAAGAAATCACCATCTAATACGGAATTTCCGATACTCGGATTGTTTCCGAGATTGTGATAATTACTAAGTAAATTGAGCCATTCTGGCTTCTTTATATTTGCTTCAGCCGCGTTTACTTGTGGTCTTCCACTGTTGTCGTAGTAAATAACGTCTGCAGTGTGATTTACGACGACGTCAATGATCACTTTCATATTTAATTTATGTGCCTGCGCAACTAACTCTTTAAAATCTGCTTCGCTACCCAGATGCGGATCGACAGTTGTGAAGTCAATGCCCCAATAGCCGTGATATGCAGCTGAATTTCCTTGCACAGACTTTTGAACTACTGGCGGTGTAATCCAAATAGAAGTAAATCCCATAGATTTGATGTAATCCAAGCGCTTTGTGATTCCCTTGAAATCACCGCCATGCCAATAACCAATATCTTCTGGAGCAAAACCGCTAACTGACAGCGCTCTATTCGTCCCACCGTAATCATTGCTGGTATCACTATTTTCAAAGCGATCAGTCATAATGAAATATACCGACTCATCGCTCTGTGGTCCGCGAACCATCGGCTTGATAAATTCAGATTTAACTTCTGCGTATGAGTTAGAAACAGTTGCCAGGACTAAAGAGATTGTTATAGCGGTGAAAAGAGTTACTTTTTTCAACTCAACCCTTCGTTGCGCCGGCAGTTAAGCCGCCGATAATGAAGCGTTGCATTGATAAGAAGATAATCACCAGTGGAATTGAGGCGATGATTGATCCCGCAGCAAAAGGTCCCCAAGTCGCCTCGAATTGACCACCCACGAATTGTTGAAGACCAACAGCCACTGTTCGTCTTTCTACATCCTGTAAGAAGAGGGAAGCGAGAACGAACTCATTAAATGTTCCGATAAACGAAAGAACGGCGATTACCGCTAATACCGGTGCTGCAAGCGGAAGGAAGATCAACCAGAAGACTTGTGGAACTGATGCGCCATCTAAACGTGCTGATTCATCGAGCTCAAGAGGAATCGAGTCAAGAAATCCCTTAAGAAGCCAAACGTTAACGCCAAGTGCGCCACCGATGTAAATCAAGTAAAGGCCCCAGATGCTACCCAATCCAAATGTTGGTGTAATTAAGAAAACTTGTTCCATAATCACATAGATTGCAGAGAGAGAAAGGAAACTTGGAAAAACTTGAATCAAAAGCAAAGATTTCAAACCGGTTTTTCGCCCCTTAAATCTCAAGCGGCTGAAAGCAAATGCTGCAGCCGCCCCAATCGCCACCGAGGTGACTGCAGTTGCAGTCGCAATAATCAAAGAGTTCTTCATCCAAGCCCAGTAAGGAATTAGCGGGTCAGTAAACAACATTATGTAATTATCAAATGAAAATCTCACTGGTAATAAAGAGCTAGAAGAAATTCCACCCGTCGGATCAAAAGAGGTAACGATTACTACATAAATTGGAAAAGCAGTGAATAACACCAAAGATATGGCGAGAGCGTGCTTCCACACATTATTCGTTCCTAGTTTTTTGCTCATAGCGTTTCCATGATCTTTGACTTTTTCAAGGTGTACATAGACATAGTGCCGACAATGACAAACATAACCATAGAAATTGCACTTGAAAGTCCTAGATCTTGGAAGTTAGATCCGAAGGCGGTCTTGTACGCATAGGAAATCAAAATGTCGGTTGCGCCTGCGACTTCGCCATCAATTGCATTAGTAGGTCCGCCACCAGTTAACAGATAAATGATATTAAAATTGTTAAAATTGAAAGCAAAACTAGCTATTAATAGCGGACCAAGTATCTGCAGAAGCAGCGGCAGTTTAATTGTGTAGAAAGTCTGCTTCTCAGATGCGCCATCAATTGATGCCGCTTCTTCAAGTTCTGCAGGAATTGATTGCAGAGCGCCACTTCCGATTAAGTACATATACGGGAAGCCCAACCAAAGGTTTACAAGAATTACGGCAAACCTAGCGAGCCAGGGGCTATCAAACCAGTCAACATTGAGTCCTAGTAGCATATTAATTGCACCGAAGTCCTTATTAAATAGACCTCGCCAGATAAGGATGCTCATAAAACTTGGAATTGCATAAGGCAAGATTAAAAAGCCACGATAGAACCTGCGGAATTTAATTGGCCCTTGCAGTGCGAGAGCGAGAGCCATTCCCACAGCAAAGGTGGTGCCTACAGAAAGGAACGCAAAAGCTATTGTCCAGATAAACACTTTAATAAATGGGTTGCGTAGCTTTTCATCTAATACTAAAGATTTAAAGTTATCCATTCCAGAATAAGCGCGCCAGCCCGGATCCAGGCGCGACGAGGGGTCATCCTTTACGACGAAATTTCCATTGCCATTATCGATATAGGTAATTCCGAGTTCGATATTTTCTAATTGATCCGTAACGGGGTCATAGATAACACTTTGAATCAGTCGCGCAGCGACATTAGAACCTTGTGGCGCTGCGTAAGAACCATCTCCAAGTGGGAATCGAAGTGCGGTGATCGCTGCATCTTCATTTGCAAACTCTTCATCTGTCAGTGTTGTTATTCCGTTGGCACCAGTTATGTAACCGGAAATATCACGAGAAATTTCTGATTCAGCCGCTGGTCTTACCCCATTTTCATCAGCATATAAAAGTTCCTTGGTTACTTGGTTCTCCAAAATTCCTGCGTACTTTCCGTTGCTGGTCTTGCCGAGGAAGAGGTCGTAGGCGGTTCCTTCTGCGTCAGAGACAATTCCGTTATTTATAATTTCTCTAAGCGCTGCCTCTTTACCGATTTCATTGCCGGTTTTAAAGTTGTAAGTAGACATCAAAATTGTGTAACCAGTTGGGGTAACTACGAAGATTGAGAAAAATATCAGACCGACAGAGAGAAATTTTAGGGGGATCGCACCCTTAGTAATAAATGAATAATTGAGGAATATAAGTGCGGCGGTAACCACGCCAGCAATAATGAAGGAGCTCTTATTTATGGCTGCGGAGATTAGCCAAATCAAAGCGGCATCTGCCGCGCCTAAGAAACCATACTTTAGAAAGAGGGCTAGTGGGCCACGTAATCCGACCAGCTTATAAAACACTTTTTCCCCTTTTATGGATTAGTTAAATCGATTAAATAGTAAAGGTGGGAGATATACGAGAAATTCGTATATCTCCCACCTTTTTTACTCTATACCTATTTTTCTATTACATATCCTTAGCAGCGTTTGCGAAGTTCTTTGAAAGAACTGCTGCTGCCTTATCTAGGGTTGTATCGATATCTTTACCTGCAAAGATATCTTTTAGAGCATCGCCTGCTACGTCGTACCAGCTTGCTCCGCCAGTCTTGTCATCTAGAGCCGCGCTCAGTTGCTTAACAGCATTTGCAGATGAGGCGCCAATTCCTTGTGCGTTCTTATCTTTTGTCTTTGCAGCTGCTGAGATATGAGCTAGTGGGCGCTGAGACTTCTGGGCTTCGTTGAATGAAAGCTGTCCGGCCTCAGATGAGAAGAAATTATTGAGAAGTTGGTTTGCACCAGTCTTAACTCCGTGGGCTGTTGCATATGTTGTTAGGTAAGCAGCAGCAAAGCCTGCCCACTGGTTACCGAAGGTTCCAGCAGTTGTGCCAGGAAGTGATCCCCAAGCAAACTTGACGTTAGTGGCTTCGATTCCGCTCATGTTCCATGAACCAACAAGAGCAACCGGGGTCTTTCCAGCTTTGAATGCGGTGTCGCATCCATCGTATGAGAAGAAGCCATTTGTCTTGCCGTCAGCACCGACTAGGTACTTACTAGCATTTGACTTAAATGCTGCTGAGTTGAAGACAACAGTCTTTAGATCTGGTTTTCCATTCTTGTAAGCCCAAGCTCCGCCACCAAGTGCTGTGAGTACTGGATGAGCACCCCAAACACCGTTAAATGAACAGATACCGTTTGTAAGGGTTGACTTGTTCTTGATGTAGTAATCGTAGATTTCACCAATTGTCTTAGGTGCAGTTGGGAACATTGCAGTGTTGTAGATCATTCCTGTTGTGTCTGCATCTGTTGGGATACCGTAAACGCGGCTTTTAACAGTTAGCGCTTCGAATGAACCCTTTGAGAATGCTGCGCGAGTTGAAGAAGAAACTAC
>CANLTP010000074.1 GCA_947494085.1 Actinomycetota bacterium
GGCGCAAGACGAGATTCGGTATAACGCATTGCGGCTGGGCCAGAATCTAGAGAACCGAAGTTTCCGTGTCCATCAATTAACGGAAGTCGCATTGAGAAACTTTGAGCCATGCGAACCATTGCGTCGTAAATTGCACCATCGCCGTGCGGGTGCAACTTACCCATAACTTCACCAACAGCACGAGCACACTTAACGTGGCCTTTATCTGGACGAAGTCCCATATCTGACATCTGGTGCAAGATGCGACGTTGCACTGGTTTCAAACCATCACGAGCATCTGGAAGTGCACGTGAATAAATTACGGAATATGCATATTCGAGAAATGATTCTGACATCTCTTGCGAGACATCGATATCAATTATTCGACCTGGGTTCTCACCTGGTTTTGGGAGAACGGCTTTGGGTGTTTTTGCCATGTGGCGTATCTTGCCAATGAAATATCAAATTAGTCGGTAGCGACTCGTTTTCATCAAGTTTCTTCAAATTCGATCAGTCGGCCTTGCTCCGATAAGTGCAACACATTTGGCTGCAAGGTCGATTCCAGATTCCAATGCATCCATTAACTCACCATTCTTGGCCCAAACTGAAATAAATCCAGCAGCAAAGGCATCGCCGGCACCTGTTGTATTCACCACAGTTGTCTTCTTCGCTTCTAATTGAACCAATTGACCGCCTCGTGTTTGTCCGAGCGCCCCATTCGAACCGCGTTTGATAACAACAGTATTAACACTTTTTAACAATTCGCTCGCAGCATCAATTGGATTCTTTTTTCCAGTTAAGAATTGAGATTCCTCTTCATTCAAAATAATGCAATCTACAAATGAAAGCCATTCATTTGCAGCTTTAACGCCCACTTCCATTAATACTCCAACGGTTGCTGGATCCATAATTATTCGCAGCCCAGCAGCTTTAATCTTCGAGATAATTTCTAGAATTCCAGCACGGGATTGTGGATTGATTAGTGAATAAGCTGAAAGATAAACAGCACTAAATTGTGCAAGATCTGGAAGATCACTTAAACCAAGTCCTGAATTCGCCCCAGAATCCGGAAACATAGTTCGTTCGCCATCGACGCCGACAATCACAATAACCACGCCCGTGTTCATATCTGGAATTACGCTATTTGAATGCTCAACGCCGTATGCATCTAACTCTGCAAGCAGTGTCTGACCGGCCGAATCAGATCCGACTCGAGTTACTAAATAGGCAGGAGTTTTATTGTGGGAAAGCCAAGAGGCAACATTCGCAGCAGCTCCGCCACCTTGGGTTGAAATCTTGGCTCGAGTTTCTAGGCCTTCAACTATTGGCCGATTAAGTAGAACTGTTACATCCAACATAATGTCGCCGATACATAAGATCTTGAGATCAGCCATTGCGGTTTATTTCTTTAAAGCGCACAGGCGATTTGTGCCGCCAACTTGGAATTTGCCTTAATAATTTCAATGTTTACTCGCAAGGATTCGCCCTTGCTTGTCGTATGGAAATGTTCTAATAAAAATGGAGTTACACCTTTTCCACTTATCTTTCCTGCTGTGGCAGCTAATAGCCCAGCTTCCAAAATTTGATCATGGAACGCTTTATCCATCTGATTAGTCACAGGGTTTGTCACAATAATTGCAGTGTCATCTGTATTTAGTCCGTGGCGCAAGCCCCAAATTTTTGCAATCTCTTCCGGGCTTTCAACCCGATGTTCAAGAGTAAAACCTGAATCAGTTAGATAGAAACCAGGGAACCTATTTGTCTGATATCCAAGGACTGGAATCGCGAGAGTTTCTAACCGCTCTAGTGTTCCAGCGACATCCAAAATGGACTTCACACCAGCACAAACAATAATTATTTTTGTCTTAGCTAACTCAGTTAAATCAGCAGATTCATCATAAACGTGGCCGCGATGAACTCCGCCTAGACCGCCAGTTGCAAAGACATCGATACCTGCAAGATGAGCAATATGTGATGTGGCCGCAACGGTTGTGGCAGCGCTCTTGTTATCAGCACAAATCATCGCGAGATCGCGAGTTGAGGCCTTGACAATATTTTCATCGTTAGCAATTCGAAATAGTTGTCCCTCTTCTAGACCAACAAAAATCTCGCCATCAATAATTGCAATTGTTGCCGGAGTTGCTCCTTGTTCGCGAACAATGGCTTCTACCTCATTCGCTACTTCCAGATTTGTTGGACGAGGTAGGCCATGCGAAATAATTGTGGATTCAAGGGCAACGATTGGGCGGCCTTGACTCTTAGCGGCGGCAACTTCCTTCGAATACTTAATCACCTGCGCACATTACATCAGGCAATTGTGTTGTGGCTAAAAAAGTTAGGGCAAGATAGGACTATGGAACCTCGGAATTTAGCTGCGCTTTCGAATTCCATATTCTCATCCCTTCGAGTAACAGGTGCGGTAAATGAACTTGGGATCGCCGAGAATCTAGGGGCGCGGGAATGCCTGCTTTTAATTGATGGAATGGGCGCCGAATTAATTAGTAAATACGGTTCAGAGTTTCCTATCTTTAAAGAATTGAAATCTTTAACAAATTTGGATTCACATTTTCCTTCAACAACTGCAACGAATCTATCTTCACTCGGAACTGGCACGCTTCCCGGAATCCACGGAATGCTTGGATACACCGTTCGGGTTCCACGAAGCGGGGAGCCTGGTCGATTATTGAATTCACTTAAATGGGATGAACGTGTTGATCCGGTTATTTGGCAGAGCGTTCCGACGCTTTTTGAAAGAGCTGCGCAAGAAGGAATAACTGTTTCGCATATCGCCGCAAAGCGATATGAAGGTTCTGGATTCACTCAAGCAGCACTTCGAGGAGCGCAGTATTTGGGTGCCAATCAAATTGAAGACATTATTGCGAACACGGTTGAAGCGATGAAACCTTCATCGTCATTTTCATATGTATATATAAATCATTTAGATTCTGCTGGACACGATGAAGGCGTTGGCTCCGAGAAATGGCTGCTTGCACTTTCAACCGTATCTGAATTAATTACCGGCCTGCGCAATCGCCTGCCAAAGGGAACCCGGCTCTGGGTTACCGCAGACCACGGAATGATCAATGTGGGAGAGAAGTTAATTTTGGGGCAAGACAATAAGTTAATGGAAAATGTAACTCTGGTTGGCGGTGAACCAAGAGCCCGTCATATGTATCTTCGCGAAGGTGCAATTGCTGAAACCATAGCAATGTGGCGCGAATTCTTGGGTGCAAAAGCTGATGTGTTTAGTCGTGACGAAGTTATTGCTGCAGAACTTTTCGGACCAGAAGTTTCGTTAGATAGCAGAGAACGAATGGGCGATTTAATCGCAATTGCAAAGGGCGAGATGATTTTGGTCGATCCCTCAAGAATTAAAGAAGAGAGCAAGATGGTCGGACATCACGGTGGGCTCGAAGCAATTGAAGTAGCAATACCCTTACTTACTCATCAAAACTAGAAGTTATTCATCCTCGGTCTTTGAACCACCGAACATGATGTCATCCCATGAAGGAAGCTTTGGGCGCTTAACAACACCATCTGTAGCTGGATCAGATTCATCAACAATTTCAACATCTAATTCTTCTGCGAAATATTCTTCATCTTCACTAATGATTTCGATAACGCTAACTTCTTCCCGAACAGCAACAAGTCTTGGTGCTGGTGGTGGAGGAGTGGTTGGTGCAAAAGGTGTTGGGTCCTGTGAATTTATAAAGCCATGAGTCGCAGTTCTTGGGCGAGATTCTTTAGCCTCGCCAGCAATCCATCTGGCCGAATCATCTTGAGCCGTGAGAATTCGATTTCCTAATTCAAAGTTCCAATTAGCTTCGGCGGTTCCATCAATATTTGGATATTGCACAACGATGTTCCAAGTGCCATCCACGTTGCGGTGGGTATTCCATTCGACAGCTTCCATGTCGACGCCATGGTTTGAAAGTTGGATAAATGTTGCTTCGTTCAAAGTTGGTGATGAAGCTTCGCGTCTTAGAAAAGACTTGAGTGCAGTCTCAATTACATAGGCCCGCTCTTGAAGAATTGGGCCAGAAAACTTTTCAATCTTTTCAAGTGACCAGTCGGTTGTTCTTGAAATTGAACCCATGCTCTCGCCGGCTCGCAGTCTTGCCTGAATTTCCTTAACACCAAAGGAAGGTCGCTCATCTATCGGAGCAACTGAAACTAATCTTGGTTGAGTTAAAGCAGTCTTTAGAGTTTCAGTAATTGGTAATGAAAACTTTGCACCCGAAACATCAGTTAATTCGATTGCTGACCCATCGCCGGTGCGCCCAACGAGTTGAAGCTCGGCCGGCTTATTGGTCATTTCATCACTCACGGGCACAACTCTGCCACAAGGGGTGAGAAAAAGTGGGTAGCAACGGGTGGTTAAATTCTCCTGTGAAGACTGAAACTAAAGCCGAACTCCTAGAACTAGCACTTTCAATAGCTAAATCTGCCGGAGATTTGTTAATGGCCAGGCCTGATGTTTTCGATCTCGAAACAAAGTCCACCGCGATTGATTTTGCAACCCAGATGGACATCGCAAGTGAAAAGTTGATTGTTTCTAAAATTCTAGAAACCCGCCCAGATGATGGAATTATTGGTGAAGAAGGTTCATCTATTCCATCGAAATCTGGAGTTACCTGGGTAATCGATCCACTTGATGGCACTGTGAATTATTTCTATGGAATTGCTGGCTGGAATGTCAGCATCGGCATAAAAGATAGTGAAGGTGTGCAAGTTGGCGTAGTAAATGCCCCATCGATTAATTCACTCTGGGCGGCAACAAAAGGTGGCGGCGCAACTTGCAATGGTAAAAAAATAATGTGTAACGACCCGGTAGAGTTTAATCGGGCGCTAATTGCAACTGGTTTTTCCTATGATGTTGCTGATCGAGATGCTCAAGCAAAATTAGTTTCAAAATTACTTCTTGAAATTCGCGATCTACGTCGTATTGGCGCCGGAGCTGCAGATTTATGTTTAGTAGCAACTGGTCGATTAGATGCTTTTTTCGAAAAGGGATTAAACGAATGGGATCTGGCTGCAGGTGGATTAATCGCTACTGAAGCCGGCGCCGTGGTTACCGGGCGAAATGGCGGCCTGGCAGGCAAGGAGATGGTCATAGCAGCGGGGCCACATCTGCACGCAAGGCTCGTTAAGGAGATTGGCTGACCAGAGAGGAATTGGTCGTATAAGGGTGGCTGTGGCAAGATACGGGGTCTGCGATGAAAATGCGCTAAAGACTTAGCCCTTGATTTACTATAGAAAAGGAAATGCCATGAACGTGTTAGACGCGGTAGATGCCGCATCACTTCGCTCCGATGTTCCAA
>CANLTP010000075.1 GCA_947494085.1 Actinomycetota bacterium
CGGTTCTGAACCATCTTCCCTAAAGGGCATTGAGAGATCCTTGTGAAAAATATTGCCCCGTGGAAGGCCGATCTCTTCTTCTAAATCAAGTGGGCTCTTTATCTCTATACAAAGTGAGCCATCAGAATTTTTCGCTAAACAACTTTCAATCGGGTCAATAAGGTATTGATTTAACTGATTAAGTAATCTCTCTAAAATTATTGCCTTAGTCCCAGAGTTATCCTTTTCAAATAACTTTGCAGGCGTATGCATTCCAAAGAGGGTCAGGGTTTGGAAACCTTTTGCTACTAAATCAGCGCCCAAAATGGAGGTGTCAGAAAGTGTGTGGCAATACATCTCGGCTGGAACTTTTTTTGGAATTACGCCTGCAGCTGCCTCCTCATAAGCCCGTTGGAAATCTGAATACCTTTCATCAAAATGAAAGGTTCCGGCAAAAGCTAATTTAGGATCGGCTCCTGATTTTAGTCTTGGTAACTTGGTCAGAAGCATATTAACTTTAACTTGACTGCCTTCAAGACTCTTTGGCGGTTGAGTATTTAAAACCTTTGCCAATTTTTGTGGAGCAAAGTTAGCTAATACATATTTGCTCTCATAGCTCTGGTCAGAAGCGGTTGTAATGAAATTCTCGCCTCCATTAGAACTAGAAGAAATAAAAGAACTAGAAGTAATTGAGCTAACTTCACTATCCAAAAAGAAAGTTACGCCGAGCTTTTTCGCCGAATCAACTAACTCTGCAACAAGTGCCCCCATACCGCCTACTGGAACTTTCCAGTCACCGGTCCCATTGCCGATTAAGTGGTAGAGAAAACAAATGTTCGCGGCCAGATCTTTAGCATCTGAGAATGTTCCAATTAAGCCATCTGTCAGAACAATTCCACGCACTAGATCGCTGTTAAATCTATCTTCTAAAACTTGCTCTAGCGGATTTTCAATAATCTCATCCCAAATTTTATGACCAACTTTTTCCTTAAGCGCAGATCGAGTTGGAAGTTTTTGCAGCATTGTCGGGGCAATCACATCAGCAAGTTTCTGCACATCCGCATAGAAACTTTTCCAGGCCTCAAGCTCGTCATCATTTCCAGTTAAAGCCTTAAAGTCTTCGCTGGTCTTTCCAATCAAACCTCTATTTATCAGTAGCCCTAAATCTTCATCATCTATTTTTTCCGGAGTGAAAGATGAAACATCTCGCTCAATAGTTTTAAACTTAAGCCCTAAATCATTAATAATTTGATCAGGTAGCAGGGATACTAAATAAGAGTAACGAGACAATCTGGCTTCATATTCCGAAAAGACTTTCTGACTAACAGTTGCGCCGCCGAGCGAATCGTTCTTCTCTAAAATTGCCACACTCAAGCCAGCTTTTGCTAAGTAACATGAAGCAATAAGGCCATTGTGACCGCCGCCAATAATAACTACATCAAAATAAGTAGATTCGCTAACGGACACAGCTAGCCATTCTCGAAATTGCCTCATCGAGTATTTCTTCACTAGTTGCAAAATTTAACCTTACGAAATTTCCTGATTCCACACCAAATGTAATTCCGGCATTTAGTGCCAACTTTCCTTTTTCTAATAGAACTTCGGCTGGATTCTCTCCAAGATTTAAGCTGGATAGATCTAGCCAAGCTAGATAGGAAAAGTCAGGAATTCGATAACCGACTGATGGCAAAGTTTTGTCTAACAATTTCTTCAAATATTTACGATTGCTATCCATCGTCTCGATTGCACTATCTAGCCAATCCACACATTCGTATGCAGTTGCAGATGCAACGGCGCCAAACAATGAGGCTCGATAGTGAACAGCCATTGGCATCAATTTTGCTCGTTCTTGTTGTTTTGGATGGGCAGTAATAATCGTGGCACATTTAAGTCCAGCTAAATTCCAACTCTTACTGGCGGCAGTTACACAAATTCCAACTTCACGAGCGACATCGCTAACTGCAAGAAATGGAACAAAGCTCTTCGCATCATATGTAAGAGGTGCATGAATCTCATCACTAAAAATCGTCACGCCATACTTCTTAGCCAACTCGGCAAGTGCTGCTAGCTCTTCTCGATTAAATACGGTTCCGACTGGATTATGCGGGCTGCAGAGGAAATGTGCTTTAACACCATCCGCATAGCCACGCTGGACTGCGTCAAGATCCAATGTGTAATGCAAGCCATCTTTGATTAGTGGCGCATCATAAGATTTACATTTTAATTCAGTTATCCAATTATTCATGTTGTGATAAACCGGTGAATTAATCATTATCAAATCACCTGGATTGACCACGGTTCTGGCCATCTCAACCATTCCCACGCCAACATCGGTGGCAATGAATACTTGCTCGGGGTCTATCTCCCAGCCCCAACGACCCTTCGCAAATTTCGCAAGATTAATTCCGAGTTCTGGAATCTTTCCAAGATAACCAGTATCTGAACCCTTAAGCATCTCCCCCAAGGCATCGCGAATCGGCTTGGCAATTTCGAAATCCATTTCTGCAACCGGCAACGGTAGAACATCGCTTGGAAATTCGCGCCACTTTGCACTCTTGCGCTTCTGCAATTGCGCAAGTGGCAAAGCCGACAGTTTTGTCATGTGCTGAGCCTAGTTACTTTTTTTATCCCTGGTCTTATACAAACTAAAGATTGAAGTTAGGGCTAAGGTTCCAATAATCATCCCTAAACTGAATTGAAGCGAAATATGTGGGAGCTTGATTGGTCCAAAATTATGCCAGCCCTGTGAATGCATTGCTTCTAGGAATAACTTCACGCCGATGAAAGCCAGGATTACAGATAGGCCTTGAGTTAAATAAATAAGCTTCTTCATTAGCCCACCTATTAGGAAATAAAGCTGACGAAGCCCCATTAGTGCAAAGATGTTTGCGGTAACGATTATGTATGGATCTTTAGTAAGCCCAAAGATTGCAGGTATTGAGTCAAAAGCGAAGAGCACATCTGTCATTGCAATAGCTACTAAAGCCAGGGTAAATGTGGACGCTCCTTTGCTACGCAGATAGCGAATTACTCTTCCCTCTTCCCACTCTTCCTCACCTGATTCTTTTATCAAGGTGTAAGCGGTATAAATTAGGAAGGCACCGAAGAAGAAGAATACCCAGGCAAATTTGCTAACGATTACTGATCCAAGGGCGATAAATCCACCACGCATTACCAGAGCCATTGCAATACCAATCAACAAGATTAGCTGCTCTTTCTCTTTTGCAACTTTTAGTCTTGCCAAGATAAGAACGAATACAAATAGATTATCGAACGATAGTGAATACTCAGTTAACCAACCTGCAAAGAACTCGTTCTGCGCTTGTGCGTCAGCCCACTGACCAAGTGAAATTCCAAAGACGACTGCTGCTGCGACATAAAACAAAGTCCAACTGACTGCGGTGCTTAAAGAAGTTTCAACATTGCGCTGCTTGTATGCCATCGCAAAATCGAAGGCAAGAACTAGAAGCAGGACCAAGAGTGTAATTTGCCATACGTGTGCGCTCATGGCACGTAAACTACATTACTTTTGCGTAAATAGGACCCCGGTACTTGAATGACAGTCATATCCGTTTGGATTCTTTGCTAAATACTTTTGATGATATTCCTCAGCGACCCAGTAAACATGTGGATCGGCGCTTTCAATCTGGCTAACAATTTCACCAATTCCCTCAGCGGTTAGCAGGGCCTGATATTCCGCTTTTGTTGCGAGCGCTTCATCTAACTGTGCCTTGGAAGTTGTAAATATCGCACTCCGATATTGGGTCCCAATGTCCCCGCCTTGCTGGTTAAGTGATGTTGGATCGTGCATTACCCAGAACTCTTCAAGCAATCTTCGATAGGAAATTAAATCTGGATTAAATGTGACGCTAACTATTTCTGCATGATTCGTAACTCCGGTGCAGACTTGTTCATAACTTGGATTGGATCGATTTCCACCCATGTAACCAACACTTGTTTCAAGAACTCCGGCAAGTTGCCAAAATCTACGTTCGGCGCCCCAGAAACAACCTGTTGCAAAATAGGCCACTTCGCTATTCCCCATTTGATTCCCACTTTCTCAATTTCCCTGGCGTAATCATTACAGATTTCTCGTAGTTTTAAGTAGGTGGAGTGCGAGCGCTAAAGACACTACTATTACTACAATTAATTAACTCACTGAATTTCTACATATTTCGCCCCCGTAGCTCAGTGGATAGAGCACCGCCCTCCGGAGGCGGGAGCGCAGGTTCGATTCCCGCCGGGGGCACAAATCACAAAATCAATTAGCGAATGTCCTTGTTATGTCATGTCATACACGGGATAATTAACCTATGTGAATGGCGGTTAACGCCCTTTGCTTCCCCCGATTTAAGTTTGAATTTCTATAAGGAGCCAAATAATCATGGACTGGCGTCATCAATCTGCTTGCCGCGATGAGGATCCGGAGCTTTTCTTTCCGGTCGGCAACACTGGTCCTGCCTTGGCTCAAATCGAGGAAGCTAAAAAAGTTTGTAATCGCTGCATAGTAAAAGAACCATGTCTTGCCTGGGCTCTAGAGAGCGGTCAAGATGCTGGAGTTTGGGGCGGTCTCTCTGAAGATGAACGTCGTGCGCTCAAGCGCCGCGCTGCAAGAAATCGTGCGCGCCTATTAGAAAACCAGAACAGCTTCTAACCTAATTAAACTTAGTTCAATTGATTTAAAATTTTAGAACGGCTTGGGTTTCACTTCCAACACGAACCAATTCAATACTTCCCTTTAACTCATTCTCGGTCAAAGTCTTAACAATCTGAAGACCTAGGTTGGAGGATTGATCCCACTTAAAATCAAGTGGAAGTCCGATGCCATCATCAATAATTCGAACCTCACAACCATCTGCTTTCCGAGAAACTTCTACCCGCAGATTTTCACCGGAGTTAGCGAGTCCATGCTCTAGCGCGTTATGAATAAGTTCGGTAATTACAAGCGCTAAAGGGGTTGCAATCTGTGAATCAAAAGTTCCGAAAGTCCCCACTTTTTTAACGTGAATTTTATGTGTGCTTAATTCAATCGCGTTGTGAACAATTCGATCATAAACTTCATCGAAAGCCACTGATTCGGTAGAGCTATTTGAAAGAGTTTCATGAACTATCGCAATTGATGCAACGCGTCGAACCGCTTCTTCAAGTGCAGTCTTTGCAGTTTCATCATCTACGCGTCGTGATTGCAATCTAAGTAGCGCAGAAACTGTCTGCAAATTGTTCTTAACCCGGTGGTGAATTTCTCGGATTGTTACATCCTTCGTAA
>CANLTP010000076.1 GCA_947494085.1 Actinomycetota bacterium
CCATGCGACCTGCGGTT
The DNA here is from genome assembly GCA_947494085.1 of Actinomycetota bacterium. Next base: position 18 of record CANLTP010000076.1, read on the forward strand.
GTTGGCCCAAATGATCCGGATGCATATCCTTCTGGCGTCTTTGCGGGCCCCGCATAGTAAACAGCGTGATCCTTAAAATACTGAGGTAATTCTTTTCCGGAATCAATCAACTCTTTAATCTTGGCATGGGCTAAATCGCGAGCAACTATCAGAGTTCCATTAAGCGATAGTCGAGTTTTAATCGGATGTTTTGAAAGCGTCTTTAATACTTCAGCCATCGGTTGATTCAAATCAATCTCGACAACGTTATCGTCTAAATGTTCATCAGTTGTATCTGGCAAGAAATGGGCTGGGTCGCGCTCTAAAACCTCAAGAAAGACGCCGGCTTTAGTGATCTTCGCCTTTGCCTGGCGATCTGCCGAACATGAAACTGCAATCGCAATCGGAAGTGATGCGCCATGACGAGGAAGGCGAACTACGCGAACGTCGTGACAGAAATACTTTCCACCGAATTGGGCTCCGATACCAAGCGTTCTAGTTAGCTCTAATACCTTCGCTTCTAGTTCAACATCACGGAAACCATGTCCGGTTTTAGCATCACCGCTTCTAGGCAATTCATCCAGGTAATGCGTGCTGGCAAGTTTTGCAGTCTTAACAGTGTGTTCGGCGCTAGTTCCACCGATGACAATTGCTAAGTGATACGGCGGGCAAGCTGCAGTTCCGATAGAACGCAATTTTTCATCTAACCAACTCATGAATGATGCGGGATTTAAAACTGCTTTTGTCTCTTGATAAAGGAATGATTTGTTTGCGCTGCCGCCACCCTTTGCAATGAATAGAAAGTTATATTCATCAGCGTGCTCGGTATCTGAATAAATTTCAACTTGGGCCGGAAGATTGTTTCCAGTGTTCTTCTCTTCCCAGGTTGTAACAGGAGCGAGCTGGGAATAGCGAAGATTGAGTGATGTGTATGCATCATAAACACCTTGGGAAATTGATTCGGCATCGTTCTCTGTTGTTAGAACGCGTTGCCCTTTCTTTCCCATAATTAGCGCAGTGCCGGTGTCCTGACACATTGGTAGAACTCCGCCCGCAGAAATATTTGCATTCTTTAGAAGATCGAGCGCAACAAAGCGATCATTTGGTGAAGCCTCTGGATCCTTCAAAATTGAGGCAAGCTGAGTTAGATGCTCTTCGCGCAAATAATGGTTGATATCGTGAATTGCTTCAGCAGTTAACTTTTCTAGCGCTTCTGGAGTTACTTTGAGAAATTCCATTCCTTCAGCGGTAAATGTTGAAACACCTTCGGTTGTGACTAAGCGATACTTGGTTTTATCTGGCCCAATTGGCAAGAGATCGCTGTAGTTAAACTCTGGCATTTACTTATCCGACTCTGGTTTTGCTTTTGCTAGCTTTGCTTTCGCACCATCAAGCCATTGCTGACAAATCTTTGCAAGCTCTTCACCGCGCTCCCAGAGCGCTAAAGATTGTTCAAGTGTGGCCTGGCCAGATTCCAGGGTTGAAACTACCTTCGCTAATTCATCGCGAGCTTCCTCGTAACTTAATTTAGCTGGGTCTTTCTCTGAAGGTTTTGCGGAGGCCATATTCGTAATCTACTCCGTAATTGCGCCAACTTCGCCTTGCGCCAAACGCAATCGAAGTTTTTCACCGGGCTTAACCTCGCTCGCTTTGCGAAGAACTGACCCATCTGATTTCTGCACGACCGAATAGCCGCGATCCAAAGTGGCTTGTGGCGAGAGGGTGCGCACTTGAGTTCGCAGCCCACTGATTTCTTCCGCTGCGATTGCAATTGCACTGCTCATGCTTCTGTGAGATCTGGCAATTAAACCTTTAACAATTTCGAGCTGAACGCTAACGATGGTTATTGGCTCGCGCATTATCTGGCGATCCATAAAACCTTTGATCTTTGAGATTTCAAAAGTGATCAAATTTTGTAGATAACGATTCGCCCGATCTTGCAGATTCGCAATATTTGCAAGCTCTTCATCCATATCCGGAATTACTCGCTTTCCGGCATCTGTAGGTGTTGATGCACGCCAATCTGCAACCAGGTCGAGAAGTGGTGAATCTTTCTCATGGCCAATTGCGCTAATAATTGGAGTTTTACATTCTGCGACCAACCGCAACAATGATTCATCAGAGAATGGAAGCAAGTCTTCAAAGGAGCCACCGCCTCTAGTAATAATAATTACATCAACATCTGGATTAGCTTCTAGTTCAGAGAGCGCAGCACTTACTTCAGATACTGCAGCAGCGTTTGCAACTGCAACTTCACGAATTTCAAACTTAACACCTGGCCAACGTCGCTTGGCATTTTCAACGACATCTTTTCCCGCATCACTATTTCGACCACAAATTAAGCCAACAACATTTGGCAGAAATGGCAGCGCTTTCTTGCGATCTAAATCAAAGAGACCTTCTGCCGCCAACAAATTCTTTAGCGCTTCAAGACGGGCCATTAATTCGCCAACGCCGACCTGGCGAATTTCGGAGATATTAAAAGAGAGTGAACCATTCTTGGTCCACCAAGTTGGCTTCGAGCGAATAACAACGCGGGCATTAGTTTCAAGTGGCGCTATCGAATCAAAAACATTTTTAAAGCAGCGGACCGAGATACTCATATCTGCACTTGTATCTCGAAGTCGCATAAAGATTGTCGGTGATCCAGGTCTTACATTTATCTCAGAAAGCTCGCCCTCTATCCAGACCTCGCTTAGCCCATCAATGATTGTGCCAATCCGTTCGGAAATCGCGCGAACGGTAAATGGTTTCTCTGGCTCACCTGACACGGGTCGATACTAATCGGGATACCAATTAGACTTCGCAAATGACTTTAGGAAATAAGCGGGTTTTATTAGCCGCGCCCCGCGGCTATTGCGCTGGGGTTGACCGCGCAGTTGTAACGGTCGAAAAAGCTTTAGATCTTTATGGTGCGCCGGTTTATGTTCGTAAAGAAATTGTCCACAACAAACATGTGGTTGCCACACTTGAGGCTCGTGGCGCGATATTCGTTTCTGAGAATGATGAAGTTCCAGAAGGCCAGACCGTTATTTTCTCGGCCCACGGCGTATCGCCAGCGGTTCATGCAAGCGCGGCATCTCGTAACCTAAAAACAATTGATGCAACCTGTCCACTTGTTACAAAAGTGCACCACGAAGTTAAGCGCTTCGCTGCTGAAGATTTAACGATTCTTTTAATTGGCCACGAAGGCCATGAAGAAGTTGAGGGAACTGCTGGAGAAGCGCCCGATCAAATTATTTTGGTAGATGGCGTAGATGGCATCGCAGATATAAAGGTTCCGGACGAAAATAAAGTCGCCTGGTTATCCCAAACAACATTAAGTGTTGATGAAACTCTGACAACTGTCGCGGCGCTAAAGAAGCGATTCCCGAATTTGATTGATCCACCAAGTGATGACATTTGCTATGCAACCCAGAATCGCCAAGTTGCTATAAAAGAGATTGCTCCCAAAGCTGATTTAGTTCTTGTAGTTGGTTCAAAGAATTCATCGAACTCAGTTCGTTTAGTTGAAGTTGCCCTTGAATATGGAGCAAAGGCCGCTTATCTAATTGATTTTGCTGCTGAAGCCCAAGATGAGTGGTTTGAAGGCGTTGAAGTAATTGGAGTTTCAAGCGGCGCTTCAGTTCCAGAAATTTTGGTTACAGATTTACTTAAAGATTTGGCTAGACGCGGCTACGGCGATGTTGAAACTGTTACGGCGATGGAAGAGCACTTACTGTTCTCAGTGCCACCAGAGCTTCGCAAAGATTTAAAGGCGGCTGGAAAGCTTTAGAGCTTAGTTTTACTTCCGTGAGTATTTGCGCAGAAGTGCAAAGTGCGCGGCCCAAGCAATTACAGCTCCAGTTATTAGCCATGGTGCAACTGAAGAGAGCGTAGTTATTAGTTCAAGGCCAATTTTTCCAAGTGAAAAACCGGTTCCACCAATTGTTGCGATTATAAATAGCGTGGAAATTAAGAAAGCTATTGGCGGATTAACTGCATTAGTAAATGAAGTTCCTGGGCGTCCTAGATATAGGCCACCAAGAAATGAGACCAAAATTGCTAGGCCGGTAAAGAAACCAACTTTTGTAAATGTGTATTCCAGCGCTTCAAAGATAAAGATAAGTAGGAATTGCAGAATAACTACGCCAGGGACCTTTAACCCGGGACCTTTAACTGCCAATTTAGTTCCGCTCATTTCTCGTCATCCTCATCTGAAATTTCTTCAACTTCAATAAAATCTTCTGGAGCGTCTAAGGCTAATTTACTCTCGAGGATTCGCAAATTTTCGGATACTTCAGGGAAAGCTTTAAGCGGCTTTCCGGAAACATCTAATGACTTCATCTTTTTGGCCGCGCTAAGAACTGTGGTCTCGGCAGTTGGAATCATTTCGTTGTAAGCCTTGAGGGTGCTCTTCAAACGATCGCCAACAGTGACAATCTTGTCGTGGAGCGAGGAGACATCTCGCAAGAATTTAACTGCCAAAGTTTGAATCTCTTCAGCATTTGCCGCAACCCGATTTCGGCTAAACAAGTAACCAACAGTGCGAAGTAGCGCCATCATTGAAGTAGGCGTTGCAATTGTTACACCGAGGCGAAATGACGTTTCTAGGAAATCTGGGATTGCTTTGACGGCTTCAATAAAAATGGCATCAATCGGAGCATAGAGAATTACGAAATCTGGTGATGGTCCGCGATCGGCATAATTTCGTTTTGAGAGCGCCTGGATATGTGCCAGTAAATCCTTTGAATGTTCAACTAGCAATTGTTTGCGAAGCACATCATCTTCAGTTTCAAATGCTTCGTAGAATCTTTGGAATGGAAACTTTGAGTCAATATAAATAACGCTGCCACCAGGCATATTTATTGTTACATCTGGGATTGCGCCAGAGTCGCCAATTTTTTCAGAGGCAGCTTGTCTTGTGAAATGTTCATTCTCAATTAAGCCAGCGCTCTCTAATAATTTCTCTAGATGAGCCTCGCCAAATTTTCCGCGGGTTTGGGAACTTGCGAGCGCCCCAGCAATCGCACGAGTCTGCTTAACTAAATTTTCATTGTGACTTGCCATTGATTTAACTTGTTCAGTAATTTCAGTTTCTGCTCTAACGCGACGTAAATCTGCAGCACCGGCAGCCTCTGTTAATTTCTCAACGGTCTTC
>CANLTP010000077.1 GCA_947494085.1 Actinomycetota bacterium
TGCGAGCAACGTAATATCCCTTTATTCCCCGTAGCTTTGTTTGAAAGCCAGCTTCCACAAACTTGCGCCCACTTCCAATCATGTTGCTTGGGCAAAAATAGATGCCACCTTTGGTGAGTGATCTAACTTCCCATTTATTGCCTTCACTGTCATAAACGTCGAATGACTTACCTTCATTTTCGGCAATGGTTCCACGGATTATTTCTCTGGCTATTCGGCGTTCAATGACAAACGAACCTCGTCGGCCATCTTTGAAATATTCAAGAGTTTCGTCAACCGTCAAATGTAACTGCTTGGCCAAGGTTTTGACATTCCAGGTCAAAGTTCCTATGTGCACTATTTCTCCTATTCGAGGAAACCCAATTCAGGCTACACCTCTGTATCGAGCAAAGCCATGGTTGGTATTGCTCATAATGGTTAACTGGATAGGAACGCACCGGGTGGAGGATTTATTCCCATAAATGATTAGCTCAGTGGTTTGGATTTAATGGAAGGAATTTCCAAAAAATGCAATTCTAAAGTGGCTAGCTAATTGGAGTAATACTTTAGGTTGCTGGAGAAACGCCCCGTGCCCACGAACAGTTTAAGATGTCTAGACGCCATTTTGGGAGCTCACCTACCATTGCTGGGGTGGCTTTATGGCAGTGTTCTGTAAACGGCTTGCAGGGTTTTGCGCAGTGCTGGGTAATTCATAAGGAGAGATTACAACTCTCTAATTACTTAAGCGCTTCGCAAGCCTTAGCTGCCATTTCATTGGCATAGTCGGCGTTAGATCCGGTCTCGTCCAGAAGCTTTGCGGCTTCGGTCTCAAGACATTGTGAATATGTGACTGCGCTGGTTGTGTCATCGGCTTTGTCGCCACCACAAGCAGCGAGTGTTAGTGAGAATGTAAGCGCCAGAACCATCAGAGTAATTTTTTTCATGGGTTAAGAATAACAAAGGGTATTTTTGGGTCAAGCAACACGCGGGAGTTACTTCCGCACCAGATTCAGTATGTTTCCAGGTGTTCTGCAATCTAAATTGCGACATCGGAAGGTGGTTTCACTCCGCCTACCGCAACGATTCCAAGGCGTTTTCCAACCAAAGTTAGATTATAGGCAAGCTCATACTTGGCGCCCTTAGAATCTACGGTGAGCAACTGATAGAAGGCATTTTTAGAATTTCGGCAGGCACCAAAAGTTAGGTTGCCATTTTCAGTTAAGAACAGATATCCACTTTCAATTATCTCTTTGAATTGATCTGCTGAGACAGAACTTTGAAACGATTTAGCAGAGTAACTGTAAGCGCGCTTCCAATCAGAATTTGCAAGTGCGGTAATTTGCTTAGTTATGTGCTTTTTGACCAGAGATTGTTGGCTCTGATTGCAACGGATTTCTTTTGCCTGGGCGGGCGTTATTGAAGATTGCGAAGATAGCGCAATCAAAGTGAGCAGCACAGCGGTTTTGAATCGCACTGACCGAATGGGTTGATATCTCAAAGTAGTCTCATATCTAGAACCTATTGCTATTTCAGGCCTTCGACTCTGTAGCAAGTCCGATTACCAGTGCCAGCTGGACATCCCCAAGTCCAATTCACATGTCTTGGGTCGTTCATCGCAATCTCCCATAAGGCATTATTTGATGAATCTTTATCGGAAACATCCCAAGACTCTGAGATCAGAACCTTCTGAACTTCTATGAATTCTCCAGCCTCTATGTCGTCACATTCCCAGATAGAAATTGTTGAACCATCACTGCTCAGATTAACCCGAAAGTCCGAGACCGCTGGCTTGGTAACTTTTACCATTTTGCCATTTTTCTTGACAGTTGAAATTTTAGGTTTCTTAATCGAACATTTCCATGATGGATCAGTTAAATCCTGTGAAACGAGCTTGTCGACTAGATAATTGTTTCTATCTCCTCGGTATTCGAAGTCTTTCAAGTTGGAAATCTTTTGCCTCTTCCATGTCCCAAGCTTGTTTTTTAATGAATTAATGTCATATTTTTTTACAGCATTCTCGGAACCATTCTCTGCTAAGTCACATCTTGCGACCGCAAAAGCATGCTGAATTGTGTAGGGCCAATTGACGCCTTGCCAAGTGCCAGAGCTCAAACTGATGCTGATTTGATCGACTGGGAATTTCACAAACTGCAGCGCATACTTAGTTGCTACATCATTTATTCCTGGCCACGCAACTTTTGTCCTAACCCATTCACGGTTCGAATCTAATTTCAAAACAAAGACCTCACGCGAAGCTTTTGGTCCACAGTCATCACTCAGAATGCTGACAGGCCTCACGTCACCAACGCGATAACCAATAAAACGTTGAGGCAAATCATTTAAAGCTGGATTTGTCGTTTGTGTTGCCTCTTCGCCGAGCGTTCTCCTTGGAAGCGTAACTGAAGAATTTTTACAATCTGTTGCATAGGCATTGAACGCAGCCAGATAAAGCATTTGCATTCGGTAGTGGAATTGAATTTCTTGGCTTAACTTTGAAATCTTCAAACTTATCTGCTGCGCCCTTGCTGACTGCCCAGTTGATATAGCCCTGTCATATTCTTTCTGTTGATCGGCGATCTCGTTTGAATTTTGTGCCTCTAGGTCAACTTGCTGACTGTACGCACTTTTTATATCTATCAACTTACTAATGTCAGATGTAGAGCAAACTGGGGCCTTAGCTTTTGGTTTGCTGGCCTTAAACCCTTCAGATTCACACTTGCTGTAAAGATTCTGCAGCTGTTCTCTAAGCGCTGGAATTGTCGATGATCCAGGTGAATAGAATTCTAGAATTGCAATTCGAGCCCTGTAAGAAATCTCTACAGAAACTTCTTTTCCTGTGCAAGGTCGGGGAGCAGCTTGACTCTCTGAAATAAGAACATGAGAATTTATAGAGAAAAGAATGGAGAAGGAGAGCGCGAGAGCTATTTTCTTCATGTTTTTCCCATCCCTTTAAATTATTATTCTTTTAGCTAATTGAAACCGGAATCTTCTGTTGCCCATCACCTTGATAATCGGAACTATGAGTTCTAATAACCCAAACATATTTTCCTGGCCTTACACCGTCAGAACCAAAGATCCGGTATTCAAAATTGGTGATACTGCTGACGGGACTCCAGTCATAAAGTGTTCGGTCCTGAATTAATTTCCCACCTGCGGACCAGAGGGCGACAGTTACGCGTACGTCATCCTTCTTTTCTCCCTCTGAGTCTGAAGCAACATTCTTGAATTTGAAATTCACCATTCCGCTGTATCCCAATGAATCTTTGGAAAGCTTAATTTTTGTTGGAATTTTGCCAGTCCAAAGAGGACCAGATAGGGGAGCATCACCGCTGACCTTGACCATAGCTCTAGTCCCAGTCACATTCTTTGAAGCTAATACCTTGGCAGGAGTACCGCTGTCAGCTTGGGTAATTGAAAGCGGAACGAATCCCGTCATAAGTGCACTAAGAGAAAGAAGTGAAACAATTTTCTTTAGAATCATGAGACAAACCCTACAGGGGTAGCACGTTTTAACAATATGTGGGAAAGGGTGATTCTTCACTCGGCAGAATGCAGTCCAGCCTCGATTGCTTTGATTAAGAACGATTTATCCAGATTCTGGGTAGTCTGATGTGACTATGGAATTTCAATACGTAAGAACTGAACTTGGGCAATTACATATTGCTACTGCGGGCCAGGGCGATCCGATAATACTTCTGCACCAGACTCCAAGATCATGGGATGAATTTCGAGAATTGATTCCGTTGCTGGCTGTGGAACACAGAGTGATTGCAATGGATATGTATGGGTTTGGTCAGAGTGCGAAGTTTGCTGCGCCGCAGACAATCGAGAAATATGCATCAGGAGTAATTGCATTAGCTGATGCGATGGGTTTGGCTTCGTTTAATCTTCTTGGGCATCACACGGGTGGGTTGGTGGCATTTGCGGTAGCAGCGGAGCATCCGGAGCGAGTGCATAAGTTAATTATTTCTGCAGCGCCATATGCAGATAAAGAGTATCGCGAGAAGCACAAAGATGGTGATGGTGTGGACGATGCGGTTATTGCGGAAGATGGTTCGCATTTAACGCAGAATTGGGCGAAGCGATATAAGTTTTATCCAAAGAATAAGCCAGAGATTTTGAATCGATTTATTCACGATTCACTTGCGGTTGGTTTAGATCCGCTTGATGGGCATGCAGCTTGCGCCGCATATGTTATGGAAGATCAAGTAGATAAGGTGACTTCGCGAGTATTAGTCTTGGCGCCGTCGGAAGATCCATTTGCATTTCCGCAGGCTGATAAGTTTCTAAAAGGTCTAAAGAATGCAAAAGGAATATCTAAAGCCGTTATCCAAGGTGGAATGATTCCACTGATGGAAGAGAAGCATGATGAAGTTTCGAAGTTAGTTCTAGAGTTTCTTAAGGAGGGCTAATGAAAATATGGCTGAAGGCACTTGTTGGTGCTGCATTCGTTTTCGCCAGCACTATTTCACCGCTTGCGCATGCTGGATTAAATGCAGAGATTGATCTGACCAATCCAAGAGTTGTTCCTGTTTATAACTCAGATGTCTCCATGCCGCCAAATTCTGGTGACCAGGCTTCTTATTCAGGATTTCTATACTCATCGCGAATAGTTTTTTCAGCGGCGCATTCTGAATACCAATTTGATGGCCAAGGAAACAAAATCAATTTTGGAAGTAAATTCATCTTTATTGGTAAACCAAATTCAACTGCTGGGAATTATTCAGAAGCCGTGCGCGTTGAAAAAAAGTTTATTTCTAAGACCTATCGATATAGCAACGCAGCTTTGGGTGACTTTGCAGTTTATGTCTTAGAGAAAGATTTGATCCCGGCGCCTGCGGTGAAATTGCTGACCCCAGAACTTGAGAAAGAGATTCGCGAATCAAAAACACCAATCAAGATGCATGGCTATGGTGAATATTTGGATAGGTGCCTAGAGGGCGAGAAATTGCCGTGCAGTTACAAACATAAGAAAACTACTGTCCCAAGATCTTTGACTACTGTTTTGCGCACGCTGGATGAAGCAGAAAGCATCGTTGGCTATAAGCGACCACAACTCTCTGACAGCTTAATTATGAATAACGGTAAGGCAGGTTTTGGTTGTGGTGGTGATTCGGGCGGATCAATTACAACGACTTACAAGAGTGAA
>CANLTP010000078.1 GCA_947494085.1 Actinomycetota bacterium
AATGGGCAGAACCACAGATACGCCCATCAAAGTGCCTGAAACCTGATTCATATCTCCAAGGTTAGTGTTACCTCGCACTAGTATCTGGCAAATGAAGCTTAAAGTTTCCGTAATAGGCACTGGTTATCTGGGTGCCACCCACGCGGCCTGCATGTCATCGCTGGGATTTGAAGTAATTGGCGTTGATGTCGATGCCGGCAAAATTGCGCTACTAACTGCGGGCAAAGTTCCATTTTATGAACCCGGACTAGAAGACTTATTGCAAAAAGAAATAGCTTCAGGGCGGTTAACTTTTTCTACAGATTTCAAAGCGATTGCAGATGCAGATGTTCACTTTATTTGTGTTGGAACCCCACAGAAACCAGATTCATTAGCTGCTGATCTTAAGTATGTTGACGCTGCTCTAGATGCGGTTGCTGCAATTTGTAAGCCAGGATCTTTAGTAGTTGGAAAATCAACTGTTCCAGTTGGAACTGCAGCTAGGTTGCGGGAACGGTTATTGAAAATTAATCCAAAGGTTGATTTAGCTTGGAATCCAGAGTTCTTACGTGAAGGCTTTGCAGTCGAAGATACCTTGCACCCAAATCGCTTAGTAGTGGGCGTAACAAATGATGCAGCTGAAGCGACGTTGAAAGAGATTTATAAGAGTAATTTGGCTGAAAATACGCCTTGGGTTCGTGCTGATTTGCCAACATCTGAATTAGTAAAGGTTGCCGCAAATTCATTCCTTGCCACAAAGATTTCCTTTATCAATGCAATGGCAGAAGTTTGTGAAGCCGCTGGCGGAGATGTAACTGTTCTTGCTAAAGCAATCGGATATGACCCAAGAATTGGTAGCCGCTTTTTGCAAGCTGGTATTGGTTTCGGTGGCGGCTGTTTACCGAAAGATATTCGCGCTTTCATGGCACGTGCCGGTGAACTTGGCGCAGATCGAGCCCTGGAGTTCTTACGTGAAATTGATTCAATTAACTTACGTGCAAGACAACGGGTTATTGAATTAGTTAGAAAAGATTTATCAGACAATCTAACGGGTAAAAAGATTGCAGTTCTTGGTGCTGCATTCAAACCAGATAGCGATGATGTTCGCGATTCTCCAGCTCTAGACATCGCTGCGCAAATTGCTGCTGCTGGTGCGGTTGTAACGATTCATGATCCAAAAGCTATTGCACCTGCAAAGAAACGTTTTCCAGCGCTGGGCTTTTCTGAAGATATTGAAGGTGCGCTTAAAGGTGCAGATTTAGTTCTGCATTTAACCGAGTGGAAGGTATATCGCGAACTCGATCCCACAAAGATGGCGAAGTTAGTTGCAAATCCAATAATGATTGATGGCCGAAATGCTCTTGATCGGGAAGCTTGGATCGCAGCAGGTTGGAAATTTAGAGCGTTGGGTCGCGCGAACTAATTTAATTTGATTTAAGTTTTAAAGACCAGATACCTAAAGCTACAACTACTAAACCAGTCGCGTAACAGAGCACAGCAAATGAGAAAAATCCGATTATTACGCCACCGATAGCCGCGCCACCAGCTCCCATTAAATTCATAACTAAATCGCTTGCACCTTGAGTGGAAGGACGCATTTCGAAACTTACGGTTTCCGATAAAAGCGTTGAACCTGCGATCAAAGTAAATGACCAACCAAGTCCCAATAAAAAGAGCCCGAGCCCGAGTGTGAAGGAGTCGTGATGTGGGGCTAAGCCAGAAATAAGTGCAGATGCGATGAGTATGAGAATGCCAATTTGAATAGTTTTTACTCGACCAATTTTGTCACTTATTGCTCCAACTAAAGGCGAGAATGCATACATTCCTAGGACGTGAACACTTATAACTAAGCCAATTATTCGTAGCGTTGCATCGGAGTGCGCCATATGCACTGGTGTCATAACCATGATTGAAACCATTGCTAAGTGTCCGATTGCTACAGATGCAATTGCAAACAGCGCTAATGGATACTCTCGAATATGAGCAAGTGCTGACCGTGTGGTTTCACGCTTCTTCGTGGAACTTCCTTCAATAGCTTTATTAGCAGTTAAATAAGGGTCGGGCTTTAAAAACAATTGAATAACAACTACTGAAAGAAATAACGTCAGTGCAGCAATAAAATATGGTCCAACTAATTTTGGTAGCCCCAAAGATGCTGCAAATACTCCAGATGGCTCCATTAAATTTGGACCAGTGACTGCTCCAATCGTGGAACCCCAGACAACATATGACAAATCCTTAGATCTTTTCTCTGGAGTTGCTAAATCAATTGCAGCAAATCGTGCCTGATATCCAGATGCTGATGCAGCGCCCACCATAAATGCACCAAGCAACATGAAAAATAGAATTTGATTCGTGCCGCCAAAAATAGCTAGTAGCGCGCCAACAACACCGACTGAATAGCCAAAAGTTAGAGCGAGCCGACGTCCACCAGATTGTGTAAGTCGCGCAAGTGGAAGTGCCATCACTGCAGCACCAAGGACGGAAGTTGTTTGGGCAAGCCCAGAGAGCCCATCGGATTTAGTAATTGATGAAACCAAAAGCGAACCTGCGGCGACTGTTCCTGCCACCCCAATACCATTTAGAACTTGTGCGATTCCAAGAACGCGAACTATTTTTCTTTGATGTAATTCGGGTGAAAGAATTTCCATTGGTTAGAACTAAAACCCAGTTTTTTGCGTGCGTTTACTTGTTAAGTTTGCGCCTTTTTCTTTTGCTTCTTTATTAATTTTCGCAAGCTCTTCGCTTACTTTATTGGAAATACCTTCATCGCTAATTCCAAGAATTCTTGCGGCAAGCAGCCCTGCATTCTTTGCATTACCTACACCAACTGTTGCAACCGGAATCCCTGCCGGCATTTGAACTATTGAAAGTAGTGAATCTATGCCGTCTAAATTCTTAAGTGGAACTGGAACTCCGATCACTGGAAGTGTCGTGAGCGATGCAACCATTCCTGGTAAATGTGCTGCTCCACCTGCGCCAGCGATAATTACTTTGTAACCCTTAGCTTTTGCACTCTGTGCAAACTCAACCATCTCAAGTGGCATGCGATGTGCGGAAACCACATCTGCTGAATATGAAATCCCAAGTGAATCTAAAACTTTTGCGGCATCTTCCATTACTGGCCAATCGGAATCAGATCCCATGATTATCGCTACATCACTCATCAATAACTCCATTCATGTAGTCAACGGCATGGGCAACTTCAAGTTGTAATTGTAGAAGGTTTTCACCGCACAGTGTTACGTGCCCAATCTTGCGTCCAGGCTTAACTTCTTTGCCATATTGATGAAATTTAAGTTCAGGGGTTCGGGCCATTAGATGCAAATATGGTCGATACATATCGCTCTTTGCGCCACCTAAGACATTTCCCATTACTGCGTATTTGTTTCGAAGCGCTGTACTCCCTAATGGCAGATCAAGGATGGCACGTAGATGTTGTTCAAACTGACTTGTTATGCAACCTTCGATACTCCAGTGTCCAGAATTATGTGGTCGAAGCGCTAATTCATTAATGTAAAAATCTTCACCAACAATAAACATTTCCACCGCCATGACACCTACAAGTGAGATCCCGGCTGCAATCTCTAGCGCAGCAGCTTGAACTTTATTTGCAAGTGCTTCAGATATCTCAGGAACAGGTGTAACAGTAGATGTGCAGATTCCATCACTTTGAATCGTTAGCGTTGCTGGCCACGTTGCGGCTTGATTGTGTGGTGATCTAGCCACCATCACAGATATCTCATAATCAAAATTTAATTTCTCTTCAAGCAATAGCGTGCCAGTCTTGCTATGTAGTTTTTGCAATTGTGCTTCTGAATCAATCTGGAAAACTCCCCGACCGTCATATCCACCTGATGGTAATTTCGCTATTAGTGGGAAAGCTATTTCACATTCTTGGCCCTGATATTTCTGCCACTTTGGATTCGGTAACTTAAGCTCTGTTATCTTCTTACGCATTTCTAACTTGTCTTGCGAGTAAGTGAATGAATCGGAACGTGGATAAACCTTTATCCCGGCCGCCTCGACCGCCTTGATGACACTCTGCGGCACCAGTTCGTGTTCGAATGTCAGAACATCGCAACTCTTTGCAAATTTGAGAACTGAATCAATACTTGTGTAATCACCCAAGACAAAGTGTGAAACTTGGGCGGCAGAATCATTTGGAATCGCTGCAAAAACTTTGAAATCTATTCCTAAATCATTTGCTGCTACTGCCATCATTCTGGCAAGTTGGCCGGCGCCAATAACTCCGACTCGTGGAAAGCTCACTGCGAAAGTTTACTGTCCAAATGAATAACATCTCCAACCGTGACGAGCTGGCCATTATCTAAGTGCAGGCTTCCAGTCTCATCTATATCTACTGCTACTGCTTCAACGCTTGAACCATCTGGAAGTGCAATCCGAACCTGGCTTCCGATAGTTGCACTCAAGGCTCGATATTTTGCGGTCAGGTCCTTGCCACTCTGCCAGTCCAATAAATCCTTCTCTAAGTTATTCAATATCTTTGCTAGCAATTCATTGCGATCTAGTTGAAGATCCGTTGCAAGAAATATCGATGTTGCATGTGCAACTGGCAGCGCAGCTTTTGTAGTAGAAACATTTATTCCAACACCAACGATTATACCAGTGCTAGTTTTCTCAGCTAATAAGCCTGCAACTTTCTCCTGATTAAATAGAACATCGTTAGGCCATTTACATTTAAAGAAGTTAGTATTTGTAATTTCGTTTAGTGTTGCGGTAACACTTGCACCAACTAGTAGCGTTAAGTATCCAAGATGCTTAATTTCGTTTTGTGGCTCAAAATAAAATGAAAAAAGAAGTGCACTCGATTTCTCGGCATCAAATTTACGATCTAAGCGACCACGTCCTGCGCTCTGATACTCGGCAGTAATTAAATCGCCGGACTTTGGAATACTGGTGCGTAAATAATTCTGTGTTGAATCAATCTCATCTACAACTGATACTCGCCAGTAACTGCTCTGCAATGCGCCTGCGATTGCATCAGCATTTAACAATTCTGGCTTCACTCGCTGACTCATTTCATATTGCTTTGTAGGAATAACTGTTGGGAACTAGTAATCTACGACCGTGACTGATGATATT
>CANLTP010000079.1 GCA_947494085.1 Actinomycetota bacterium
CTTTATTAAGGTCTAAACCAGTCATCTCGCAATCGACCCAAATCAGGTTCGGGGAATCGTTTTTTGAACTCACCGGGGGAGCCTAATCGAGATAGCGCTTGGGTCGTAATTTCACCATTCGTTCACCTTGGGTTCACCTTGGTTCCACATTGAAAAACCCGCTTGGCACAACAATCTCTCCGTGAGCACAACTGCGCCTGGGGCTAAATCGGCAACTTCATCGATCTCGACTCCTGCTAAGCGCGAAATTACAACCAAGCCAAGATTTTCGGACAAAGTATTTCGCGGGGTTGCAACTGGCGGCGGACTTTCATCGCTCGTAATTTTAGGTTTGATTTTAGTTTTTCTTGCTTATCAAGGTTATCAAGTACTTCGACTTGAAGGACTTGGCTTCATCACTGAAAGCAACTGGGATGTAATTCAGGATAATGAAGGCAATACAGATTTATCTGTGTCAAACTTTGGAATTGCTGCAATGCTTATCGGAACCTTGTTGTGCGCGGCAATTGCAGTGGTAATTGCAGTTCCAATCTCGGTTTTATGTGCTCTCTATTTATCTTTTTATGCACCGGAATTTTTAAAACGCATCATGGTTGCAATTATCGACTTGATGGCTGCTTTTCCTTCAATACTTTTTGGTATGTGGGGTTTCTTTATCCTCATGCCGCATGTTGAGTATTGGGGAATGCTCGTTCACAAATATTTGGGCTGGATCCCAATTTTTAAAATGGATATACCTGAATATACTCGTTCACCATTTGTTGCAGGTTTTGTTCTCGCAATAATGATTATTCCAATTGTGATTTCAGTATCACGAGAGATTTTTTCTCAGACTCCACTTGATCGTATCCAAGCCGCGTATGCACTTGGGGCAACTCGATGGGCAATGATTAAAGCTGTAGTAATTCCTTATGGTCGCGGTGGAGTTGTAGGTGGCGCAATGCTTGGGCTTGGGCGCGCAATGGGCGAAACTGTCGCGGTTTACCTGGTTCTTAATATTGTTTATCAGATTAACTGGCAGGTCTTGATTGGTGCTGGAGGTAACGTTGCGTCATTGATTCTTCTCAAGTTTGGTGAAGCCGGTAAAACTGAAACCAGTGCCCTTATGGCAGCGGGCTTGGTGCTCTTCATGCTTACTCTTTTGGTTAATTCACTCGCTGATTTAATTGTAAATCGCACCGGAGGTAAAGGCCGATGAGTACTTTAACCGTTAAACCAAGTCGACCTTGGAAGCGAACTCCAAAACAAGTAGCGCTAAATGTTTTGGTTTTGTTGGCTTCATCTGCAATCAGTTTTGTAGTTGTTTTAGCGACAGAGATGAAAGGCAAGCTGGCATACCTTGCAATCTTCTTCATCTCAGTTATTGTTATTAATTTTGTAGAAAATTACTTTTATCGTGGTATCGCAGCAGCAAAAGATTCAGTTTCATCTTCGGTCGCCGCCGCTGGCCTAGTTATTGCAGTTGTCCCAATCTTTAGCATTCTTTACACAGTTTTTGATTATGGTCGTGCCGGTCTTAACTTCAATATGTTTGCGAAGGACATGACAGCAAACGGTCCGAATGATCCATTGGGTCAGGGTGGTTTGCTCCATGCGCTCATCGGAACCTTTATTATGGTGGGAATTGCGCTTTTGATCAGCCTTCCAATTGGAATTCTTACAGCAATTTATCTGACCGAAATCAAAGGAATTTACTCCCGACCAATTAGATTCTTGGTTCAGGCAATGTCGGGTGTGCCTTCAATTGTTGCCGGACTGTTTATCCTCTCCGCGATTGTCTTTCCGATCACCCAAACTCCTTCAGGCCTTATGGGAGGCCTTGCACTTTCAATTTTGATGATCCCGACAATTGCAAGAACATCAGAAGAAGTATTGCTTCTAATTCCTGATGATCTTCGAGAAGCTGGTGTTGCACTTGGCGGAACTCAGTGGCGAACTGTCTCTTTGATAGTTGTTCCTGCCGCAAAAAGCGGATTAGTTACAGCAATCATTCTCGGTATCGCTCGAGTTGCAGGAGAAACCGCACCTTTGATCTTGGTTACTGGTGGTGGGGACTCAATAAATGCGAATCCATTTGAATCACCTATGGGATCACTGCCGTTCTATATCTGGAAAGGCTTTATCTTCGGGACTACAGAATCTATTGCAAGAGCTTGGGCTGGTATTTTTGTTCTTCTAGTTATTATTTTTATCTTGTTTATCGCAGCGCGAATGTTAAGTGGAAGTAGGTCAAAGAAGTGATAAATCCAAACGAGGACGGAAACGAAAATATGGAAACCAAAGCAACCACACCCTCATCTCTTTCAGATGTCGCAAATTCTGCGAAAGCCCGTAAGCAGCCAGGTTCTGGCGTGCTTGGTGTTGGGCTAGAGGCCCGCGGTGTTCATGCTTGGTTTGGTGACAAGCTGGTTCTTCGCGATATTTCGCTAGATTTCTGGTCCGGAACAGTGACCGCACTAATCGGCCCATCAGGTTGTGGAAAATCAACTTTCATTCGCACACTAAATCGCATGCACGAATTCATTCCAAGCGCTGCAATGGCTGGCGAAGTTCTGTTAAATGGTCAGGACATTTATGAGCCAGGAATTGACGTTACAAAGATTCGCTTAAAGGTCGGAATGGTTTTCCAGAAGCCAAATCCATTCCCATCAATGACTATTGCAGATAACGTGTTAGCGGGATTAAAACTGGCTCAGTTGAAGCATGAGAATAAGAATGACTTGCTTGAAGAGTGCTTAAATCGTGCTGGCCTTTGGAGTGAAGTTAAAGATCGCCTAAATGCATATGGTGGTTCACTTTCTGGTGGACAACAACAGCGCCTCTGTATTGCTCGTTCACTTGCAGTCCGGCCTGAAGTTCTGTTGATGGATGAGCCATGCTCTGCACTAGATCCAGGATCAACTTTAAAAATTGAAGAGACTATCCAGCAGCTCTCATCAACCATGACAATAATTATTGTTACTCACAATATGCAACAAGCAGCACGTGTATCTGATTACACCGGCTTCTTCCTTTCAGATGGTGGCCCAGGAGAACTTGTTGAGGTTGGTCCAACTAGCGAGATCTTCTCTCGACCAAAAGATGTTCGAACCGAGAACTACGTAACAGGTCGTTTCGGCTAACACTGCCTAAAACCGGTTAAAACTGGTTAACCAACTGTTCACCATTTGGTTGGCTGGCGTTTGGAATTAAACCCCTATTGCTTAACCCGGTTTCAATAGTTTTGGTCTTAGACAAAACGTCTACTCAGTCCGAACAAGGGGAAAAATGAAACTTTCTAAATCAATCAAGGTCATTGGCGCGGCACTTGCTGTAGCCGTCCTTGCATCTCCATCTGCTTTTGCAGCTGTCGCACTTACTGGAGCAGGTGCAACATTCCCTGGTCCACTAATCGAAGCTTGTAAGGTCCAATACAACAAAGACACTGGCAACACATTCACTTACGGTCTTGGTGGATCAAGCGCAGGTCGCACAGCTTCAGACAAGCAGACTGCATTAGTTAACTTTTCAGATACACCACACACAGCTGCTCGTGAAGGCGTTATTCACGCACCTGTAATCGCTGGTCCAATCGCAGTCATTTACAACATCGGAAATAACAAGCCACTTTATCTTTCACCAACGACTGTTGCTGAAATCTTCGGTGGAACAATCACTAAGTGGAATGATCCAAAGATTGTTGCTGAAAACAACCGTACAATCAAGGAAACCATTTTCAAGACAGACGGTAAAGGCGTAACAGTTAAAGACAAGGCTGGAAAGCCAGTAGTTCTACGTGAAGTTGATCGCAAGATTCGCTACACCCTTCCAAATAAGCCAATCAAAGTTATCTACCGCTCTGATGGATCAGGAACAACAGGAAACTTCACTGCCGCCCTGCGCGCTCTAGCACCTGATGTTTGGACCAAGGAAGGTAACAACGCATTCACAACTTCATTCCCAGGCAACATCAACGCAGTTGGAAATCTTGGCCGCATTGTTGGACAAAGAGAATCTTCTGGCGTAGTTGCACTTGCAGCGAAGACTCAATACTCAATTACATATGCTGAATCAAGCTTCGCGAAGTCAGCTGGACTTGCTGTTGCAAACATTCAGAATCCATCAGGAAACTACCAAGCTCCAAACTCAGCTGGCGTATCTGCCTTCCTTGGTGCTGCAACTATCTCTGACAAGGGTTATGTAACTTATGACTACAAGACAAAAGATGCTGGTGCCTATGTATTTGGTTCAATCTCTTATGCCTTGTTTGACACAAAGCAAAAAGATGCTGAAACAGCAAAGGCTGTTAAAGAACTTCTTACCTACTTCCTAGATCCAAAGTGTCCAAATTCAGCCCCTGCACTTGAATACACATCGATCACAGGTAAGTTCCGTGATGCGAACCTTGCTCTGATTGCAAAGATCACATCATAAATAGTTAAAAATTAAAGCCCCGGGTGAATTCACTCGGGGCTTTTTTAATTAGCTCGTGGCGCGCCTGGCAGGAATCGAACCTGCGGCCTACCGCTTAGAAGGCGGTTGCTCTATCCGACTGAGCTACAGGCGCATTTGTTGAATTTCATGTGCGAGTCTACCGATTTGAACCGATAAGGTTTCGCACATGGCTGAGTTCATTTATACGATGAAAAAGGCGCGAAAAGCGCATGGTGACAAGGTAATTCTCGATGATGTGACCTTGATGTTTTTGCCCGGGGCAAAGATCGGTGTTGTTGGTCCTAACGGATCAGGTAAATCAACAGTCCTGCAAATTATGGCCGGGTTACAACAACCTTCAAATGGCGAAGCATTCTTATCACCGGGTTACACAGTCGGAATTCTGTTGCAAGAGCCACCACTTGATGAAACCAAAACAGTTTTGCAGAATGTTCAAGAAGGTGTGGCTGAAACAATCGGATTGCTTGCTCGCTTCAACCAAATAAGCGATGAGATGGCGAACCCAGATGCCGATTACGACAAGTTGTTGGCCGAGATGGGAACCCTGCAGGAACAATTGGATCACCGAAATGCTTGGGATTTAGATTCACAATTAGAACAAGC
>CANLTP010000080.1 GCA_947494085.1 Actinomycetota bacterium
TCGGGTTGCTAGATATGTTGAAGAGTTGGCCGGGGTTTATCACCGTTTTTATGCTGATTGCAGGGTTCTGCCACTTGGTGATGAAACTCCAAGCGAGCTACATAGCGCCCGCGCTACCTTATGTTCTGCAACGGCTCAAGTAATTTCTAATGGTCTAGAACTACTCGGTGTTAGCGCACCAGAAAAGATGTAAGTGATGAATTTCTTGCCGGAGGTCTTCTCAAATAACAGCGCCATGGTTAATGGCGAACTAGTTATTGGTGGTTGCCGAGCCAGTGCACTTGCTAAAGAATTTGGAACACCACTTTTTGTTATCGATGAAAACGATTTCAAGTCTCGAATCATTGGTTGGAAGAACGCTTTAAATTCCAACTTTGGCGAAAGCGCTGGCGAAGTTTATTACGCATCAAAATCTTTCGTCTCAGTTGAGGTTGCTAAGTGGATTGCAGTGGCCGGTATTGGCATCGACGTTTGCACCGGTGGCGAACTCGCTGTCGCCCTTGCCGCTAAGTTTCCTGCGAATCGAATTGAAGTTCATGGAAACAATAAATCAGAGGAAGAAATCAGAGTTGCAATCGAAGTTGGGGTTGCAAAAATTGTAGTGGATTCAATGCAAGAAATCGAACGCGTTGACCGATTAGCAAAAGCAGCGAACAAAGTTCAAAAAGTATTGCTCCGTATTACACCTGGCGTTGAAGCGCATACTCATGAGGCAATTTCCACTGCACATGAAGATGTGAAATTTGGATTCTCGATTGCAAGTGGTGCGGCTTGGAAGGCGATACTTGCAACGCAAAGCGCCGCTAATCTTTCACTCGAAGGCCTGCATTGCCATATCGGTTCTCAAATCTTTGAGAATGAAGGATTTATTCTTGCAACGACAAAGCTCTTGGAATTAAGTGCAAAATTCCGCGATGAATTTAAGAACGAGCTCACAGAGTTAGATCTTGGTGGCGGTTATGGAATTGCCTATCTTGCTGGCGATAAAACTTTTGATCCAAATCAGGTTATGGCAGCGCTTGCCGAATTAGTTAAGAGTGAGTGCAAACGCCACAACTTAAAGGTTCCAAAAATTTCCATTGAACCGGGTCGCGCTATCGCAGGCCCAACCACAACAACTTTGTATGAAGTTGGAACAACTAAAGATGTGGAATTAGATGGTGGAAAAACTCGTCGATACATCGCAGTTGATGGTGGAATGAGCGACAACATTCGTCCCGGCCTTTATGGTGCAAAGTATTCAGCACTTCTCGCAAGCCGAACTTCTAGCGCATCTGCAATTACTTCCAGACTGGTCGGAAAACATTGTGAAACCGGCGACATCATCATTCGGGATATTGATCTTCCAAGTGATATCGCACCTGGCGATATTCTGGCAATTCCAGCGACCGGGGCATACGGCCGAAGCATGGCTAGTAATTACAACCACATGATGAAGCCACCTGTGATTTCAGTTGCAAATGGCGCAGCCCGAACCATCTTGCGCCGGGAAACCGAGGCAGATTTACTAGCTTTAGATGTAGTTGAGGCACCGCGCACTATTAAATAGCGTTCGGCTTAAGGAAAAAATAGGGGAGAATAGCCCAATGAATTCGCAGAAAACTCTTCGCGTCGGCATGCTCGGCTGCGGTGTTGTCGGAGGCGAAGTCGCACGTCTAATTATTGCGAATCAGAAAGACCTGACAGCAAGATCAGGCGCACATTTAGACTTAGTAAAAATCGGAGTTCGCAATCTGGCTCGGCCAAACGTTGCAAAAGATTTATTAACAACTGACCTCGATTCAATTGTTAAAGATAAGAATATTGATTTAATCATTGAAGTAATTGGCGGAATTGAACCTGCCAGAACCTTAATTCTTGAAGCGCTTGCTAATGGCAAATCTGTTGTTACTGCAAATAAAGCACTACTTGCAAAACATGGTGCCGAATTATTCGCCGCTGCAGATAAGGGTGGTGTCGATCTTTATTACGAAGCAGCTGTTGCTGGTGCTATTCCAATTCTGCGTCCACTTCGCGAATCACTTGTTGGCGATCACATCCAACGCGTAATGGGAATTGTTAATGGAACTACAAACTTTATTCTGACCAAGATGGATGAATCTGGCGCAGCTTTTGGCGACGCCCTTGCCGAAGCCCAAGCACTTGGTTTTGCAGAAGCAGATCCAACTGCAGATGTTGAAGGTTTTGATGCCGCAGCAAAGGCT
Organism: Actinomycetota bacterium; assembly: GCA_947494085.1. Next base: position 2,205 of record CANLTP010000080.1, read on the forward strand.
GCAATTTTGGCGGGACTAGCCTTTCATTCTCGCGTCACAGACTCTGATGTTTATCGTGAAGGCATTACAAAGATAACTGACACTGATGTTGCCGTAGCCAAATCACTTGATTTAGTTGTTAAGTTATTAGCAATTGCTGAACTTACAAACGATGGAAAGATTAGCGTTCGAGTGCATCCAACTTTAATTTCACGAAGCCATCCGTTGGCATCTGTTCGCGAGGCTTTCAATGCAGTATTTGTTGAATCTGAAGCTGCCGGTGCAATGATGTTTTATGGTCGCGGTGCCGGTGGCGCCCCGACAGCTTCAGCAATTCTGGGAGATTTGGTTGCAGTCGCACGACATAGAGTCAGTGGTGGACTTGGTCCCCGCGAAAGTGATTATGCCGATCTTGCAATCGCTCCTATCGGTTCAGTAAAAACTCGTTATTTAATCCGTTTAGATGTTGCAGATCGCCCAGGCGTTCTTGCTGCTGTGGCACAAACTTTTGCCAAGCATGATGTTTCAATTCAAACTGTTCGCCAAACTGGCCGTGGTGATAATGCGGAATTAATTGTTATGACTCACAAGGCAACAGATTCTGCACTTGCTTCAACTGTTGCAGATCTTTCGAGTCTAGATGCAGTTAAAGATGTGGCAAGTGTTATCCGAGTTGAAGGTATGAGCGCATGAGTATCTTTAAGAAAAAAGGCGCGCATCAATGGCGTGGCGTAATTGAGGAATACCGACATCGATTACCAGTTTCTTCAAAGACTCCAATTGTTTCGTTGCGCGAGGGCGGAACTCCTTTAGTTTATGCATGTGTCTTATCAGCGATGTTAGATAATGAAATTTGGTTAAAAGTAGAGGGCGTAAATCCAACTGGATCTTTTAAAGACCGCGGAATGACAATGGCAATTTCAAAGGCAGCAGAAGCTGGTGCGAAAGCAGTTATCTGTGCATCAACTGGAAATACATCTGCAAGTGCGGCGGCTTATGCAACAAAGGCTGGAATGCGCCCGGTTGTTTTAGTTCCCGAAGGAAAGATTGCAATGGGCAAACTTGCACAAGCAATTGCGCATGGTTCAACACTTCTGCAAGTAGATGGAAATTTTGATGATTGCTTAAATCTGGCTCGTGAGTTGTCTCAAAATTATCCAGTCGCGTTAGTTAACTCGGTTAATCCATATCGAATCGATGGGCAAAAAACTGCAAGTTTTGAAGTTGTAGATATGTTGGGCGATGCGCCTGATCTTCACGTGATGCCGGTTGGAAATGCTGGAAACATAACTGCATACTGGATGGGCTATAAAGAATATTTCAAAGATGGACTTTCTAAGCAATTGCCACAAATGTGGGGCTTTCAGGCGGCTGGATCGGCGCCGATAGTTATAGGTGAAATCGTTAAGAATCCAGACACTATTGCAACTGCAATTCGTATCGGAAATCCTGCTTCGTGGAAGCAAGCTGTTGAAGCGAGAGATTCATCTGGTGGTTTGATTGATTCAGTTACTGATGAAGAAATTCTTGCCGCATATCGTTTAGTTGCAGCTAAAGAGGGAATCTTCGTAGAACCATCTAGCGCAGCCGGAATTGCTGGCTTAATTAAGAAAAAAGCAGAAGGCAAATTGCCAAAGGATAAGCGAATTGTTATTACTGTTACTGGAAATGGTTTGAAAGATGTTGGTTGGATTTTGGATCACGCTGATGCTCCAACTGTTATTCCAGTTGATGTGAAGCGTGCTGCTGAAGTGATTGGACTTGCCTAATGTCTAATGCAAAAGCGCGGTTAACTTTTAAAGCCACAATGGCACAAGTAAGTGTTCCTGCCACAAGTGCAAATCTTGGATCAGGCTTTGACAGCCTAGGTTTAGCACTTGATTTACGTGATCGGTATGCCGCACAAGTTTTAGATGATGCAACTTTCGACGTTGATGTATCTGGCGAAGGCAGTGCGGATATAAAGACTGATAAAAACAATTTAGTAATTAAAGCGATGCTCCATGGCTTTGAACATATGGGGCAGAAGCCAAAGGGAATCGCGCTGCGACAGTTAAATGTAATTCCACATGGCCGCGGCCTCGGTTCATCTGCCGCCGCAATTGTTGGCGGACTTGCACTTGCTCGCGCTCTGGTTCTTGGCGGCGAACAATTATTAACTGATGAAGAGATGATTTCACTGGGAACCGAACTTGAAGGACATCCAGATAACATCGCTGCTGCAGTTCTCGGTGGCGCCACAATCGCTTGGACCAATGAGAATTCTGGCCATGGTGTTGCAATAAAAGTTGATCCAAAGATCAAAGCTTTACTCTTTATTCCAGAGGCGCACTTGGCAACTGCTAAAGCGCGTAAATTATTGCCTGAAACAATTCCACATCAAGATGCAGTTCTAAACGCATCTAGAGCAGCGTTACTTGTGCATGCACTTCAATCGCGTCCAGATTTATTGTTAGAAGCAACTGAAGATTTGCTTCACCAAAATTACCGGGCTGAAGCAATGCCTAAATCAATGGCGCTAGTAACTAAACTTCGCGCTGCTGGTGTTCCTGCAATGATCTCTGGTGCCGGTCCATCTGTATTGGTTCTTCACACACTTGATGACCTCGAAGTCGAAGCAGTCATAAAGGTTGGGTCTGGCTCCTTTGCCGCTCAGAAGCTTGGTATTTCGACTCACGGAGTTGAATAGCCCAAGGCCGTGTGCTAAGTTTTCCCTCATCTGGTAGCCGAGAAATCGTCGGTAAGTAAATCTAGATAATCCGAAAAATTCGCTAAATTAAAACTCT
>CANLTP010000081.1 GCA_947494085.1 Actinomycetota bacterium
GCAATCTAGTAAATCCGCCAGGTAGGCCCATTTCATTTAGTGCGGCCTTAGTCAATATCGCACCTTGGGTGCGGAAGGTTCCGGTGAATACCGGTAATAATTTTTGATGAATTTCAAGTGCACGCGCGGCATTTCCAGAGAACCAGGCGTCTAACATTTCGCGAAGTCCACTTCCAACGGTGTGGCCACAAACTGAAACAAAACCAACTGCGCCAACTGATAGCAGTGGCAAATTCAAAATATCGTCACCAGAATAAACTGGAATTCCAGAGCGCTTAATTACCCAAGAAGTAGAGGCGACATTTCCTTTTGCATCTTTTAGCGCAGCAATTCGTGGGTGCTCAGCTAAGGCAACGATTGTGTCAGATTCAATTTCAATTCCAGTTCGGCCAGGGATGTCATACATCATTACCGAAAGATCTGTGGCATCTGCCATCGCTCTGAAGTGTGCTGCGATTCCAGCTTGGGGTGGCTTGTTGTAATAAGGAGTTACTACTAATAATCCATCGGCTCCAGCTTTTGCTGCGCGTTGGGCCTGAACAACTGAATGTGAAGTTTCATTATTTCCAGCGCCGGCAATTACTTTAATCTTTGAGCCAACAACTTTCTTTACAACACTTACGATTTGATCTTTCTCATCATCGCTTGTTGTTGGGGCTTCACCGGTTGTCCCATTTACAACAATTCCATCATGACCGGTTGAGACCAAATGTGCAGCTAATTTTTCGACACCGGCCCAATCAATTTCGCCATCCTTTTTAAATGGCGTAACCATGGCGGTGATTAACCGACCAAATGGAGGTGTAATACTCATGCGCTTAGGTTACACGCAATTTATGGAGCTATGCGACCAGATTTCTGGAATGCCCCATAAGTCATCGGCATAAGTTGCGCGAAGTGCTTCTCCATTTTCTCGGCAACCATCTCAATTTCACGTTGCGGATATGACGGGAAATGTGAATCTGGGCTTGATGTGCGAAGTGAAAGGAAATTCATAAGTGCTCGGGCATTCATGGTTACATACATTGAAGAGTAAAGAGTTACTGGAAGAACAGCGCGAGCAACTTCTCGGGCAACGCCAGATGCCAATATCTTTTGATAATTTTCGTAGGCAACAATGCACGTTTCTTTGATTGCATTAACAGTGATGTCTAACTGTTCTGGAGTCCCATCAACAAAGGTATATGCACCGGTTTTACCTACTTGAACTAATTTGCGATCTTTATTTGGAATATAAAAAACTGGACGAAGCTCACGATAGCGACCGCTCTCCTCGTTGTAAGAAGCAATTCGGTGGCGCATGAATTCACGGAATACAAAGATTGGTGCAGAAACAAAGAAAGTCATTGAAGTATGTTCGAAAGGACTTCCGTGACGTTCGCGAGCTAAATAATTAATTAAGCCAGCATCGCGATCACTTGATTCGCCAACTTTTTCTAGAGTCGTCTCGCCAGCTGTTGATACCCGCGCTGCCCAAATTACATCTGCATCACTCGCACTCGACTTAACCAATTCGACGGTCATGTCATCGCGGAAAACAATTTCTTGCTTGGTATCAACTACATCTGGGGTATCGGTATTCATGAGGTGACCCTATATAAAACTAGGCCAATCCCATCGGATTAGGGCATACTTTCGGCGTGTCAGTGAAACGTGATTCTTTTAGCGTCTCAATAACCGTCGGTGCATACGGCAGCGCATTCGGTGCTGCAGCTGTGGCTGCAGATTTCTCCGTGCTCCAAGCATGCTTACTCTCCCTACTTTTGTTTTCAGGTGCATCGCAATTTGCAGTTGTCGGTGTAATTGCTGCCGGCGGAACTCCGTTAAATGCGATTGCTACATCGACGCTGCTCGGCACTCGAAATGGTTTATATGGACTTCGCCTCGCGCCACTCTTGAAATTACGTGGCTGGAAGCGAGTTGTTGCGGCCCAAATTACGATTGATGAATCTATTGGTGTTGCACTTGCGCAAAAAGATGAAGATCAAATGCGTAAAGGATTTTGGTATACCGGCTTTGGCGTATTTATCTTCTGGAATCTATTCACACTTGCAGGCGCACTAGGCGCGCAAGCAATTGGTGATCCATCTGCCTGGGGTTTAGATGCAGCAGTTCCCGCAGCATTTCTCGGTCTGCTTTGGCCCCGACTTTCTGACCGCAAATCTTGGGTGCTTGCCGGTTTTGCAATTCTCTTAGCGCTTTTATTAACGCCATTTGTTCCTGCTGGAATTCCGATTATTTCTTGCACGGTACTTGCCATAATTATTGGTTGGCGAAAATGAGCACCTTCTGGATTGCCGTCATCGGTTCCAGTGCGCTGGCGTTTGCCATTAAATTTATTGGCGCATCCGTGCCTGAAACTTTCTTAAGCAACCCACGAATCCTTCGAATCAATACCTTGATTCCGGTAGCACTATTAACGGCGCTAATTGCCGTGAACACCTTTGCTAATAAAACTCAGTTGGTTCTTGATCACCGGGCCTTAGGAATTGCTGCCGCTATTGTCCTGTTAATCGCTAAAGCACCGTTTCCGGTGGTTGTAGTTGGGGCTGCAATAACTTCAGCACTCGCCTACCGCTATATTTAAAGAATCTTTAACTTAGATCCATGTAGTGCTCTAGGCCAAAAGTTAGGCCAGGGTTTTTGCCAACTTCTCTGATTGCTAATAAAACTCCTGGCATAAAACCAGTGCGATCTATTGAATCATGTCGGATTGAAAGTGTTTCGCCAGTGTCTCCCAAGATAACTTCCTGGTGTGCAACTAAGCCGCGCAAGCGAACTGAGTGAATATGAACATCGCCAATTTTTGCACCACGAGCACCAGCTAATTCTGATGTTGTAGCATCTGGCATTGCAGCTTTCTTTACACTCTTGCGAGCATCATTAATTAATTCGGCGGTTCTGGCCGCTGTTCCAGATGGCGCATCGGCCTTTGCTGGATGGTGCAGTTCGACTATTTCAACTGATTCAAAATACTTTGAAGCTTGGGCTGCGAATTGCATCATTAGAACTGCGCCAAGTCCGAAGTTTGGGGCGATAAGTGCACCAACTTTTGGATTTGCCGCAAGCCAACTTTTAATCTGAGCAAGTTTCTTCTCATCAAAGCCGGTGGTTCCTACAACAACGCTTATTCCATTCTTAATGGCGAATTCAAGATTCCCCATAACTGAATCTGGGTGAGTGAAATCAACAACCACTTGAGCGCCACTTGAAGCTAATTTATCTAATGAGTCACCTAGATCTAATTGGGCAACAATCTCTAAATCTGAAGTTCCCGAAATAGCCTTTACGCTCTCGGCTCCCATGCGACCTTTAGCACCGAGGACTGCAACCTTTATGCTCATGAAATCACCTTCTCAAATTTCGCTTTGCTTCTAAATGGACCCACTAGTGCAAGGGTAGCGGGAGCACTGAATAAGTCGCGTGCTAATTGATGAACTTGCTCCGGAGTCACGCTTCGGACCTTGCTTAAAATGTCATCGAAACTCATAATCTCGCCGTAAACAAGTTCACTCTTTCCGATGCGACTCATGCGTGAACCAGTATCTTCCTGGCCCAGAATTAAGCCGCCAGTTACAGCGCCCTTTGCTCGTGAAATTTCTTCATCAGTCAACCCATGTTGGGCAACTGATTCACTGATGTCGCGCATTAATTTAATAACTTCTTCGGCCTTTTCGGTTTTGCATCCAGCATAAAATGCCAGGGTTCCAGTGCCAGCAAATTGTTGAGGATAGGCATATGTTGTGTAAGCAAGTCCACGTTTCTCGCGAATCTCTTGAAATAATCTAGAGGCCATTCCGCCGCCGATTGCTGATGATAAAACGCTGAGTGCAAATCTGCGATCATCACTTCGAGCAAGTCCAGGAAATCCGTAGAGAATATGGGCTTGTTCAGTCTTGCGATCAATTATTCCAACTTCACCAAGTCCAGGTGTTTTTATCGGAGTTGCCGCTCTAACTTCATGTTTGTTATTTGGAACATCTAGAAAGCCATCTTTAGAGAGCGCTTCTTCTACCATTTTTACAACTTTTTTATGTTTAACATTTCCAGCAACTGAAACTACAAGGTTCTCTGGTTGGTAATGCTTTTTGTAGTAGTTGTAAATCGAATTACGGGGCATCTTATTAATTGAATCGACAGTACCAAGAATTGAACGTCCTACCGGTGAATCACCGTAGTAAGTATCTAAATAGAGTTCGTGGATATAGTCAGAAGGATCGTCATCGCGAACTGCAATCTCACTCAAAACAACTTTGCGCTCTGAATCAACATCAGCTGCTGTAAAGGTTGAGGAAGTTATTAAGTCTGTTACAACATCGACGGCTAGCGGTAAATCGGTATCAATAACCCGCGCATAAAAGCAGGTGTATTCCTGGCCAGTGAATGCATTCATCTCGCCACCAACTGCTTCAATCGCAGATGAAATTTCAAGTGCGGTGCGAGTTTTTGTTCCTTTAAAGAGTAAATGTTCTAGAAAGTGAGAAGCTCCCGCGACGGATTTAACTTCATCGCGAGAGCCAACATTTGCCCAAATTCCTACCGCAGCGGAGCGAGAGGTACTGACTTCTTCAGTAACAATTCGTAACCCGCTGGGCAAGATTGTTTTACTCAATTATTCGCCGGCTTCCTTACCAGGAACCGTGCCATCTGCAAGAACTGGAACCAATGAGAACTTACCCTTTGGATCAATCTCTGCAATTTCAACTTCGATCTTGTCGCCAACCTTCATAACTTCTTCAAGGTTTTCGATGCGCTTTCCACCATGCAATTTACGAATCTGCGAGATGTGTAGCAAGCCATCTTTACCTGGAACAAGTGAAATGAATGCGCCGAATGTTGCAAGCTTCACGATACTTCCGTTGAAGCGCTCTCCCACCTTTGGAACAACTGGGTTTGCGATTGCATCAATCATTGCCTTTGCGGCTTCTGCTTGTGATCCTTCAAGTGCGCCAATGTAGAC
>CANLTP010000082.1 GCA_947494085.1 Actinomycetota bacterium
AAACTTTCTCAAGGGTTGAGGCAAACTCGGCGAGCTTAGGATTGTTATCCAATTTCGCACGGTGAGTTAAACCTTGAGTCCAAGCAAAGATTGATGCAATTGGATTTGTTGAAGTTTGCTTACCAGCTTGGTGATCGCGGAAGTGGCGAGTAACGGTTCCGTGCGCTGCTTCAGATTCAACTGTCTTTCCATCTGGAGTCATAAGCACTGAAGTCATCAGACCAAGTGAGCCATAACCTTGAGCGACGGTATCTGATTGCACATCGCCGTCATAGTTCTTACATGCCCAAACATAGCCACCCTCCCAACGTAGTGAAGTTGCGACCATGTCATCGATTAAGCGGTGCTCGTAAGTAAGGCCAGCAGCATCAAACTTTGCTTTGAATTCGCTGTCGAATATTTCAGCAAAGATATCTTTAAAGCGACCATCGTATGCTTTAAGAATTGTGTTCTTTGTGGATAGAAAAACTGGATAGTTACGGATTAAGCCGTAGTTCATTGATGCCCGCGCGAAGTCGCGAATCGAATCATCTAAGTTATACATTCCCATTGCAACGCCTGATGATGGAAAATCAAAGACGTTAAATTCCATCGGTTTAGATCCATCTTTTGGTGTGAACGTCATTGTCAGAGTTCCGGCACCTGGGACTTTGAAATCTGTCGCCTTGTATTGATCGCCATATGCGTGACGGCCAATGACTATTGGTTTGGTCCAGTTAGGAATCAGCCTTGGGACATTCTTCATAATGATTGGTTCGCGGAAAATTACGCCACCTAAAATATTGCGGATTGTTCCGTTAGGAGATTTCCACATCTTCTTGAGGCCGAATTCTTCAACTCGGGCTTCATCGGGGGTAATAGTTGCGCACTTAATCCCGACTCCGTGCTTCTTAATTGCATTAGCTGAATCAATAGTTACTTGATCATCTGTCGCGTCTCGGTGCTCCATTCCAAGATCGTAATATTCAAGATTCACATCTAGGTAAGGCAAGATCAATTTATCTTTAATGAATGACCAAATAATGCGCGTCATCTCATCGCCATCGAGCTCTACTACTGTTCCTTCAACTTTTATCTTCGACATTTTAGGTGCGCCCGTTTCTTTTGTTGTCTTAAGTTTTAGAGATCTTTAACATCTGCTTGCTTGGCGCGGACTGCTTCAGCTGCCGCCTTAAGTGCTTCAACTTCTCCTGCAGTAAGCGCGCTTTCAATAACCTTGCGAACTCCGCTCTTTCCAATCTCCGCTTCGACGCCAAGATAAACGCCACTGATTCCATATTCACCATCAACCCAAGCACAGACCGGCATCACTTCACCTGAATCTTCTTTGACGGCCTTTGCCATACGAGCCGCTGCTGCTGATGGTGCGTAATATGCAGAACCGGTTTTAAGTAGCGCAACAACTTCAGCGCCACCATTACGAGTGCGATCTACAAGTGATTCAATCTTTGCCGCATCTAGAAGTTCAGTTAGCGCTTTGCCATTTACGGTGCAGCGACTTGGAACTGGAACCATGGTGTCACCGTGTGATCCCAAGGTCAGTGTCTTAACTGCTGAAACCGGAACCTTTAGCTCTTCGGCAACAAAGTTTGTAAATCTTGCAGTATCTAACATTCCAGCCTGACCCATTACGCGATTCTTTGGAAATGAAGTTGCGAGTTGAGTTAGTGCAGTCATTTCATCTAACGGATTTGAAACAACGATGATTACTGCATTTGGTGAATGCTTAGCAATATTTTCAGCAACACTTCGAACAATTCCAGCATTTACGCCGATTAAATCCATTCGGCTCATACCTGGCTTACGTGGAAGTCCTGCAGTAATAACTACAACTTCGGAGTTAGCAGTTGCTTCATAGCCTGCGCCCTCTGCTGTTGTTGTAGCTCCAACAATTTTTGTTTCGAATCCTTCAATAGATCTAGATTGATTCATATCTAATGCAAGGCCTTCAGGCTTTCCCTCTAAAATATCGGTAAGCACAACTGTTTCAAAGATGTCATATTCTGCTAGTCGAAGTGCTGTAGTTGATCCATAAAAACCAGCTCCGACAACTGTTACTTTCCCTGATCTGCTCATGTTCTCTTCCCTTTTTATTTGTAACTTCGGTTTACTTGGATTGATTAAGCATTTACTAAATTCACTGGCTAGATATTACTTGGCATGTGGCAGTGTGAGCGCCACCACAAAAAGCAGTGCGGCCATGCCTACCGGAAGAATTAATTCAATTTTCCGATGGCGATTTGAGCGTAAATACTTAGTGGTTGCAATAACTATCGTGCCGACTGAAAGAAAGAGAGCTCCAGTTCGGACCGCATCAAAGATTCCTAACAGAACACCAATAAATACAAATCCAAAAGCTAGAGCCCGGATTCGATCAATTGCAATTTTCATAATTTACTCTGCGCCATCTCTACAACATTTGATAGCAGCATCGCACGTGTCATTGGCCCTACTCCCCCTGGCATCGGTGCAAATGCAGAAGCGATTTTTACAATATCCGGATCAACATCGCCTTGTAAACCAGAATTAGTTCGAGTAATTCCAACATCCAAAACAACTGCGCCTGGTTTAATCATTTCAGAGGTTAAGAAATGTGCGCTACCGATTGCAGCTATAACAATATCTGCTCGCCTTGTATGTGAGATCAAATCTTTTGTTTTGGTATGTGTAGTTGTGACCGTGGCATCGCTCCCTCTTTGTGAGAGCAATAATCCAAGTGGTCGGCCAACTGTTAAGCCACGACCGATTACAACTATCTCTTTACCTGGGGTAGTAATTGAATATCGATGTAGTAACTCAAGAATTGCTCTAGGAGTGCAGGGCAATGGTGCACGTGCACCCAATACTAATTTACCTAAATTTAGTGGATGCAGGCCATCAGCATCTTTATTTGGATCGATACTTTCTAAAATACTGTTTGCGTTAATCCCGTTCGGCAATGGGAGTTGGACTATGTATCCTGTGCACTCATTACTATTATTTAAATCTTTAATTGCTGCAGCAACATCACTTTGAGATGCAGTTGCTGGCAAATCTATGCGAATCGAATTGATTCCAACTTCAGCGCAATCCTTATGCTTTCCAGTTACGTAAGAGTGCGAACCAGCATCATCGCCAACTAAAATAGTTCCTAGGCCAGGCTTCTTTGCCATAGTAGATACGACTTGGCGTAATTCATCTTTGATAACTGCCGCTGTGGCTTTGCCATCAAGAATTATCGCGCTCATATTGGAATCCTATCTAGAAGCTTTACGCATGTGAAAAATGGCGGACCCCGGTGAAGAACATTGCAATATTTGCCGCTTTTGCCGCCTCAATTACTTCGGCATCTCGCACGCTTCCACCTGGTGCCACTACTGCTGTGATTCCAGCATCGAGCAAAATCTGTAGGCCATCGGCAAATGGAAAAAATGCATCACTTGCTGCAACGCAATTCTTTGATCGCTCACCAGCACGAGCTACTGCAAGCCTTGCACTATCAACACGATTTACTTGACCCATACCAACACCAACAGATGCACCTGATTTAGCTAATAAAATCGCATTGCTTTTTACCGAGCGCACACTTCGCCAGGCAAACTCTAAATCGCTCTTAACTTGCGGACTAATCTCGCCCCCTGAAACTTGTTGCCAATTCGCGAATTCATCACCACTGGCGCTAATCGCGTCACTCTCTTGGATTAAAAGTCCACCAGATATTGGTCGTAATTCTTCATCTGCTAATTTGTAGTTAGCCAATTCAAGAATTCTAATTGATGGCTTAGCGGCTAATATTTCGATTGCGCCAGCTTCGTATCCTGGCGCCACAATCACTTCGGTAAACACTTCGCTCAGTGCAGTAGCCATTTCAACTGAAATTGTTCGATTTGCTGCAACTACTCCACCAAAAGCTGAAACTGGATCACAAGCATTTGCCGCGATATATGCAGTTTTTATATCAGTTGCAATTGCAATGCCACATGGATTTGCATGCTTAATAATCGCAACACATGGTTGGGTATGGTCAAATGCCGCACGTAACGCAGCATCGGCATCAGTAAAGTTATTAAAGGACATCTCTTTGCCGTGGTGCTGCTTAGCGCTACTAATCCCCTGAATATTTGAAGGATCTGAAAACACCGCTGCACCTTGATGTGGATTCTCACCATATCTAAGATCTGAAATTTTGTGCCAAACTTTTGCTCGCCAATCACTCTGATCTAATTCACTCGCTAGCCAATCCGCGATTGCTATGTCATATTCCGCAGTTTTGCGAAAAGTATTCATTGCTAATAAGCGACGCTCTTCTAAAGTAAAGCCGCCTTCTTCTAAGGCAGTATTTAACTGTTGATATTGCGATGGGTCTGAAATAACTGCGACGGAATTATGATTCTTTGCGGCGCCTCGGAGCATGCTTGGACCACCGATATCAATCTGCTCTATGCATTGCGCAAATTGCGCTCCACTAGCGATTGTTTGAGTGAATGGGTAAAGATTTATAACGATCAAATCAAATGGAGAAATTTCCGCGGCGGCAAGTTCGGCTAAATGCTTTGGATCATTTTGATCGGCCAAGATTCCGCCATGAATTCGAGGATGAAGTGTTTTAACTCGGCCACCAAGCATCTCTGGAAATCCGGTGTATTCCTCAACTGCAATTACTTTAATTCCGGCATCGCGCAGTGTCTTTGCAGTTGAGCCAGTTGAAAGTATTTCAATTCCATGTTTTTCTAAGCTTTTTCCTAGGTCAACTAAACCAGTCTTGTCATAAACACTGACAAGTGCTCGCGTTATTTTCTTACGATTCATTGGTTCCGCCTTGGCAATCCATCAACAGTAAAACCGTGAAGGGTCTCGACTATGAGCTCTCGTTCCACAATCTTAATGCGCTCGTGCAGGCTGATTTCATCATCTTGTGGC
>CANLTP010000083.1 GCA_947494085.1 Actinomycetota bacterium
GAGCAATGGCACGGATATATGTTCCTGCGCTGCAAGTGATTGCAACTTGAACATCGGTAAATTCTCCAGTTTTAGTTATTGCTTGTACTTCAATTTCCATAACTTCGACATCACGTGCTGGGATATCTACGGTTTCGCCATCTCGGACACGTTGATGCGCGCGCTTACCATCAATCTTTATCGCTGACACCGAGCTCGGTTTCTGTTTAATTTTGCCAACAAAATTCTTAAGCGCGTTCTGTATTTCAGTATCACTCAGTTTTGATGCATCCGTTGTTGCTAAAACTTCGCCTTCGCGATCATCCGTATGCGTGCTCTGACCTAATCTAATTGTGGCTTCATATTTTTTAATTCCATCAGTGACATATTGCAGAAGCCGGGTTGCCGAACCAATTCCGAGAACTAACACTCCAGTAGCCATTGGATCAAGAGTTCCGGCATGGCCAACTTTTTTCGTTCCAAATTGTTTACGAGCTTGGGCAACTACATCGTGGCTAGTTAGGCCCGGTGCTTTATTTATAAGTGCAAAGCCATGCATTTAATTACGCTTCAGTGTGCTTATAAGGATCGGGATCGCCAGCAGGTTTTGCGCCCTCACGAGCTTTTGCTAACTCCGCATCTTTCCGAGCAACTTCAAAGAGTAAATCGTTCATCGCTGATGCACTTTCCTGCAACCCATCTTGAAAGAATTCAAGTGATGGAGTTATTCGAAGACCAAGTGTGCGTCCAACTTCAGTGCGCAACATTCCACGAGCTGAATTAAGGGCGATGGCTGTTGCACTTCGCGCTGCTTCATCACCGAGAACTGTGTAAAAAATCGAAGCTTGTTGTAAATCACCGGTAACGCGGACATCGGTAAGTGTTATGAAGCCAAGTCGCGGATCTTTTACCCGCGACTCAAGAGCCTCTGCAACAATCTCTTTAATTCGATCAGCAACTTTCAGTGCACGATTTGAGGCCATTTGTTATGCGCGCTTCTTCTCACGCAACTCATAGGTCTGAATGATGTCGCCAACTTGAATATCCTTGAATGAACCGAGTCCGATACCGCACTCGTATCCATCCTTGACTTCAGTTGCATCATCCTTAAAGCGACGTAATGAGTCGACAGTTAGGCTCTCACCAACTAGAACACCGTTACGCAGAGTTCTGGCCTTTGCATTTCGCTTAATAGTTCCATCTTGAACCAAGCAGCCAGAAATATTTCCGAACTTACTTGATTTGAAGATATCTCTAACTTCAGCATTTCCAAGAACTACTTCTTCAAACTCTGGCTTTAGCAAGCCCTTGAGTGAAGCTTCGATCTCTTCGATTGCATTGTAGATAACGGTGTAGAAACGAATTTCTACGCCTTCAACTTCTGCGAAGATTGCGGTTTGTGGTTCTGGCTTAACGTTAAAGCCGATGATTACAGCAGTAGATGCAGAAGCAAGAGTTACATCGCCCTTTGTAATTGCACCAACACCACGGTGGATTACGCGAAGATCAACTTCACTACCAACGTCGAGTTGTAGCAATGCATCTTCCAAAGCTTCAACCGAACCAGAAACGTCACCCTTAAGAATAAGATTAAGTGTGCTGATCTTGGATTGCTCCATGAAGTCTTCAAGTGAAACTTTCTTACGTGTCTTAGCAAGCAGCGCATTTCGCATTGCAAGCTGACGCTTCTCGGCAATCTGACGAGCAGTTCTGTCATCTTCAGCCACAATAAAGGTATCGCCAGCACCTGGAACAGATGTGAAACCAAGAACTTGAACCGGTCGTGATGGACCAGCCTCAGTTACGGTGTCACCGTTCTCATCGAGCATTGCACGAACGCGGCCGAAGGCGCCACCAGCAACAATTGAATCTCCAACGTGAAGCGTTCCGCGTTGAACTAGAACCGTAGCAACTGGACCACGTCCCTTATCAAGATTCGCTTCGATTGCGACACCACGAGCAACATCATCTGCAATTGCGCGTAAATCGATTGCGGCATCCGCTGTAAGAAGAATTGCATCTATAAGTTCATCAATTCCAGCACCTGATTTTGCAGATACGTTAATGAACATAGTTGTTCCGCCGTATTCCTCTGCAATCAAGTTGTATTCAGTTAATTGCTGACGAATCTTGTCTGGATTAGCACCCTCTTTATCAACCTTGTTTACTGCTACAACAATCGGCACATCTGCTGCTTGTGCATGGTTTAACGCTTCGATTGTTTGTGGCATTACGCCGTCATCTGCAGCAACAACTAGGACTGCAATATCGGTGACTTTTGCACCTCGCGCACGCATCGCTGTGAAAGCTTCGTGACCCGGGGTATCGATAAATGTGATTGCGCGATTTTGGCCATCATGATCATGATGAATTTGATATGCGCCGATGTGCTGGGTAATTCCACCAGCTTCGCCACGACCAACTTCGGTCTTGCGAACCGCATCAAGCAAACTTGTCTTACCGTGATCTACGTGGCCCATTACCGTAACGATTGGCGAGCGCACAACTAGATCTGCATCATCTATGTCAGCAAGTTCTTGATCAAGGTTGATGTCGAATTGTTCAAGTAATTCGCGGTCTTCATCTTCTGGACTTACAACTTGAATTTGATAACCAAGTTCTGCGCCAAGGAGCATAAAGGTATCTTCATCAACAGATTGAGTTGCAGTAACCATTTCACCTAAGTGGAATAGCGCTGAAACTAACGCTGCTGGATCGCCACCGATCTTCTCGGCAAAATCCATAAGTGTTGCACCGCGACGTAAACGAATTGTTGTCTTGCCATCACCGTGTGGAATAACTGCGCCACCGAGTGATGGGGCCGCCATATTGTCGAACTCTTCACGCAACGCTTTCTTACTCTTGTGCGCCTTGCGAGATTTACCGCCCTGCTTTCCAAATGCACCAGCAGTTCCGCCACGTTGATGACGTCCGCCGCCTTTACCGCCTGGACCACCGAATGTTGTTGGTGCACCACCAGCATTTGCATTTGGTGTGCGATATGGAGAATTTGAATTTGGTGCACCAGTTGTTGGTGTTCCTGGACGAGAACCAGAAGTTGGTGAACCTGTTGTTGGACGTGCTTGTTGTGGACGTGCAGCAAAACCGGGACGCACTGAACCTGGACGCGGTCCTGACATTGGTGGACGTTCCCCTGGACGAAGTGGACGTTGCGCAGGTGGACGTGGCATCGAGTTACCGCCGGAACCACCACCAGATCCAAAGGGATTATTTCCAGCACGTGGTGGTCGTGGCATTGCTGGTGCACCTGAAGATGTACTTGCAGCTGGTGCGGCAGGTGCGGTAGGAGCAACTGGCGTTACTGGCGCAACTGGAATTTCAGGAGCAGCAGGTTTTTCAATCTTTGCTTTAGTAAGTTGTTCGCGCGTTGATTCTGGAAGCGAAGCGAGAGCAGCTTCAATCTCTTCTGGTGTTGGAGCCGCTGCCTTATTCGCAGCAGTTTTCTTGGCCGCAGTTTTCTTGGCCGCTTTCGGCGCAGGAGTGACTGCTTTGAGATCTGGAAATTTATCCATCAACTTGCGCACAACAGGTGCCTCAACAGTTGATGATGCAGAACTAACGAACTCGCCGACTTCTTGTAACTTCGCGAGGAGCTCTTTGCTCTCTAAACCTAAATCTTTTGCTAATTCGTAAACGCGGACCTTTGCCACAGTTGCCTTCCTGTCTTGGCCCCACGTCTTAATTGGAGCCTAAATTAATGCCTTAATCATGAGCGCGCGGTGCTCATGGTTACTTGATTTCCCAATTTGGGTTTGACTTGCTTGACATAGCTTTCGCTCCTTATTTTTTAAAACTAGTTAGTTAAAAACTTCTCCAACGGTTCGGTAGAAAGACTTTCATCTGTTCTAAAGGCCCGTTGAAATGATCTGCGCTCCTTTGCCAAATCGAAACAGTTTCGATGTAGCCAAGCACCGCGACCAAATTTGCGGTGATCTTCATCAGGCAGAACCTGATTTCCGATCCGAACTACCCGAAGTAGTTCACTGTAGTTCTCTCGCTTGCGACAAGCTATGCAGCTCCGAATCGGAATCGGCATCTCTTATCCCTCGCATTTATAAACTATCAGGGGCAAACCTTACCCGCGATATTGAGATGTTCACAATCTAAGCGGGAAATTCACCCGCATCCTCTGCCTCATCGGGCTGATCGACTGATACTGGCTTTGGCTTTTCAATTCGCTCGACTGGGTTATCTGGATGAATATCGATTCGCCAGCCAGTTAACCGGGCAGCAAGCCGGGCATTCTGTCCATCTTTACCAATCGCAAGAGAGAGTTGATAATCCGGAACAATAACTTTTGCAGATTTGCTTTCTAGATCTACAACTTCGCAACTTGTTACCTTCGCAGGAGCTAAGGCATTTGCAACATAAACAGCAGGATTTTCCGAGTAGTCAACGATGTCAATCTTCTCGCCATTCAATTCATCCATCACAGCTTTTGCTCGGGCCCCAACTGGGCCAATTAGTGCACCTTTAGGACTTACACCTGCGCGATGCGAGCGAACCGAAACCTTGCTTCGAAAACCTGGTTCGCGAGATACGCCAACGATTTCTACAATCCGATCCTTTAATTCTGGAACTTCTAATGTGAATAGCGATTTAACCAATAGTGGATGTGTTCTTGAAAGCGTAACTTCTGGTCCTTTTAACCCTTGCTTAACATCAACTACAAAACACTT
>CANLTP010000084.1 GCA_947494085.1 Actinomycetota bacterium
GATTGACTCATCCTGCCCAGAGAGCAACCGAGCAATCTCTCGCCGACGTTCACTACCGGTTACCTCAATGATGTTGCTCTGAGTTACAGAACCTGTTTCGCTCTTCGTAACAACTAAATGATTGTCGGCCCAGCTTGCTACTTGAGCTAAATGAGTCACGACGATTACCTGAGAATTTTTGGCCAGCAAAGCCAGTCGTTTTCCAACTTCAACCGCAGCCTTACCGCCAACTCCGGCATCAACTTCGTCAAAGATATATGTTCCGACTGCTGAATTCTTAGCTAGAACAACTTCCACGGCCAACATCACACGAGATAGCTCACCACCACTTGCACCCTTTGCAATAGACAAGAGCTTCCCATCGTTGTGACTAGTGAAAAGAAAACTCACTTCATTCACACCAGTTGCAGAATAATTTTTTGCATCATCCGTGCCATTCTCGGCTACATCAACAACCAGTTTTGCATTCGGCATAGCTAGAAGTGCTAATTCCTTTGTGATATCCGCAGATAATTTGCTAGCCCACTCAATCCGCGATTTCGAAAGTTTCTTCGCCGTGCTCTTTAATTCCCCAAAGAGTTTTGCACTCTCTACTTGCAATTCTTCCAGCCTTAAATCTCCGCCTTGCAAATCCGCTAAGCGCGAGCTCGCATCCGCCCCCTCCGAAAGTAAATTCTCATACGCGATCTCCCGATCAGTCCCTTTCCCATACTTCTTTACTAATCCAAGCAATTCACTCTTCCGATTTTGCAAGAAATCAAACCTTGTCGGATCTGCTTCCAATTGGGACAAATACCGCTCCAACTTGCCCGTAACTTCAATCAACTCATAAACGCTCTCGGACTGATCTTCAATCAGCGCGTCCAAAACCGAATCTTTTCCCTTTAGATTTTCTAGAATCTTTTTAGAGATGCCCAGAGCAACCATTGCGGAACTCTCTTCACTATTCAGTATTCCCAGCCCCTCGATGATCCCCGAGTTCAACTCTTCAACCGCTCCCAATTTATTGATTTCATTATCCAAAGTGACAATTTCTCCGGGAAGCGGTCTAACTCTCTCAAAATCTTTAACAATTCCTTCTAACTTAGCAATCTCAAATTCGCGAATAGAAAGTTGTTTCTCTAATTCAGTGATCCGTTTTCTTAACTGGATGTGCTTCTCATAATTTTCTGAATACTCAACAACTAAATTCTCATGGCTAGCGAATGCGTCTAAAAGCTCCAATTGAATAGCCGACTTGCTCAGCCTTGCCGAGCTGGCTTGCGCGTGAATCTCAATCAATTCCTCCGCAATTTCACTAACTTGTGTCGCACTAGTAACCGCACCACCAAGTGAAATCTTTGACTTACCTTGATTTGTGACTGAACGATTAATAATCACTTCGTTATCTTCGACAAAGCCACCCGCGTCTTCCACTACTGTGGTTATGGCTTCGCCAATCTCAAATTTTCCACTAACAACCAGCCGCTCTTGCCCGCTTCGAACGAAGTCTGAATCAGATTTACCACCCAATATTAAATTAAGTGCTGTCAAGACCATTGTTTTACCGGCTCCAGTTTCTCCGGTTATAACTGTTAATCCAGACTTGAATTCAATCTCCGCGGTATCAATAACCCCGAGATTTCGAATCGTTAATTCGCGTAGCGAAGTCTTAGGAGCTGCATTCTTTCTCATTCAAACCAACAACTCAGTTTTTCAAACCTAATCAAGAAGATTCTCCGCGCCAACCTTCGATTGGCAATTTGAATTTCGCAACCAAGCGATCTGTGAATTTCCCATTTGCAATATATGCCAATTGAATTTTGCTATCGTCCCTTGTAAGAACTATTCGATCACCCGCGACCAAATCAGTCTGTCGTAATCCATCGGATGAAATCTGCGCATTTTGTGAAGAAACATCTATGACAATTTCACAATCTGGTGAAACCACCATTGGTCGCGAGAAGAGTGCGTGTGCAGCAAGTGGTAACAACACTAGAGCGCTAACTTCAGGCCAGAGAACCGGTCCGCCAGCTGAGAATGCATATGCAGTTGAGCCGGTAGGTGTTGCACAAATGACACCATCGCATCCCCACTTGGATAACGGGCGGCCATCAATTTGCACAAAAAGTTCTAGCATCTGAGTTGAACTGCGTTCAACTGCAACCTCGTTTAAAGCCCAACCTTGGGAGAAAACTTTCCCCGCTCTGATAATTTCATATTTCAAAACCAGACGTGGCTCCCTATGGAGCTCGCCATTTTGAACTGCGTTTACGATTTCATCCACTGAAGGTTGCGCAATTTCAGCTAGGAATCCAACATTCCCCAAATTGACCCCGATGATAGGAATGTCATGACCCCGAACTAACTCTGCAGCTCTAAGAATTGTTCCATCGCCACCCAGGACGATTGCAGCTGAAATCCCATCAACTGCCTCTAGTTCTTTGGCAGAGTTAATTAAATCCGGAAAGTTTGAGAACACTTGATACTTTTCGGCAGTAAATTTCTCAGCCAATAAGTTTCCAAATTTCGCCGCAGCAGGACGCGTTGGGTGAACTACCAACAATATACTTTTCATTGCGGTCCTCTCTCTACGGCGCTATCCAATGAAGTTTGTGAAAGTTCGCTTGCTCCACGCTTCAACCAAAGGAAGTATTCGACATTTCCAGATGGTCCAGGAAGCGGACTGGCCACAACACCCTGACAACCTAGTCCCATATCGTAAGCGCAATCGGCAACTTCCATGACAGCAGTCTTTCGCAGTGAAACATCACGAACTACGCCACCGGCTCCTAATTTTTCTCTGCCGACTTCAAACTGCGGCTTAACCATAACTAAATAGTCGGCATCTGTTTTCGAAACCGAAACTAGAGCTGGCAGAACTAAAGTTAGGGAAATAAAGGATAAATCTGCAACTACTAAATCAACTGGTTCTCCCACTTGTTCAATAGTTAAGTGACGAACATTCGTGCGATCAAGAATAATTACACGTGGATCATTGCGTAGTTCCCAAGCAAGTTGACCGTAACCAACATCCACTGCAACAACGCTAGCAACTTCACGTTTTAGGAGCACGTCTGTAAATCCCCCCGTTGAAGCACCTGCATCTAATGCTCGCTTACCAGTAACCACAATTTCTGGGAAAGCATCTAGGGCGCCAGCAAGTTTGTGCCCACCTCGCGAAACAAAATCATCGCGATCTCCTTGGATGGTGATTGAAGTTTCGGCATCAACTTGTGTTGCTGGTTTCGAGGCTGGAATCCCAATTACTAATACGGAGCGCGACTCAATCAAATCAGCTGCATGATCTCTCGAACGCGCTAAGCCACGCCTGACTAATTCTGCATCTAATCTAGTTTTCATTTAAAAATCTATAATCCGTCGATTTCCGATAGAACTCGGCTCAGATCCGCATGAATACCTTCGAACTCTTGGGAATGTGTATCTACTGGCTTACTTTGAACCTCTGAAATCCGAGCTTTAATCTCGTCGAGTTGCACCTGTGAATTCATTATCTCTTCCATCTCGGCTCCTAACCTTTAGTTCTTTCTCTTGTACTCTTTTTAGTTGTTGCGTCAGTCTTCTTGACTGACTTCTTGGCAGACTTCTTGGCAGACTTCTTGGCAGACTTCTTGGCAGATTTATTCGCTGAACTAAAGCCAGATTTTTTAATCGACTTCGTTACCTTAGTTTTTGATTCAGGTAGACGTGATTCCAAGTCAGAGATTCGAGCCAAGAGGTTGTCCAAATCAGATGCTTTGACAAATCCCATTCGACTTGCGGTCTCATCAATACGATTCTCGATCTTTTCCTTTACAACTTCGCCATTCTCGACAACCCAAACTCGCAAATCTTTCGTGAGTTCGCTGGCTGAAATCTCGCTTTTACCCATCGCGGCCAGATACTTTTTCAGTATTGAATTGATATCAGTTGCCATGGCTTAACCGTATCTAAAGTCGAACAACCTCGCTCGCTTCTACCTGCCAGCGACTCGCAAGACCAGTAGGAGCAAGCCAAAATCGTCTCCGAACCGAACCCTTAACTTCAACCCAGGTATCTATTTTCACCGCTAAAGCCGCTCGACGTGCCTTTGCGGACCAAGCCGCGATATCCAGAGAATCAACTTCCTTCTTCCCGTTACGCAACTTCTCTCGACCGATAACAACGCGAAATTCCACAGCCTTGTCACCACTGGGCAGTTCCTTCTCAACCGCCAAACTGGTAACTCGTCCAACTAAACGCACTTCATTAATCGGAGAGAACTCATCCATATCAATTTTCTTGGAAACCTTAGTTTTGATATCGACCGTTTTCGCTACTTTGACCGCTTTATTTGCTGCCCCTATTTTCTTTACTTTGCTTACCTTTTTCAGTTTAGGAGTTGACTTAACCTTTGCCATAATTTCCTTACATGTTTTGTTCTTAAAGATCTTCTAAGTTCGGCAAGGATGTTCGCTTAGCAACCTTCAAGCAAGGCAAGAAAAAATATTTGTGGAGTAAGATCGGCTGTGAAAACAAAAAGCAAATAAAAAAGGAGCCAATCCCATAACCGAAGTTAAGGAATAGCTCCTTTTTATAATGATGTCCGGCGGCGATCTACTCTCCCACAAGGTCCCCCTTGCAGTACCATCGACGCTGAGAGGCTTAGCTT
>CANLTP010000085.1 GCA_947494085.1 Actinomycetota bacterium
GTCTTATCTATCCGGGGAGAACCGACCGCTTCCGGATAACTCAATTGAATGTCCGTTCTGTCGAATCATAAATTTAAGTGATGAAGAAGGTTTGATTGTCGCGCGAGGCAGCGAAGCGTATGTAGTGATGAATCTTTATCCATATAACGCAGGACATCTTTTAATTTGTGCGAATCGACATGTTGGAGATTTAACAGAGTTAACCGCAAGTGAACGAAATGAAATCTTCGAGCTCTCGGCCCATGCGATGAAAACAATTCGCGCAGTAAGTGGAGCCAGTGGATTTAACTTGGGAATGAATCAAGGCGCTGTATCAGGTGCCGGTGTTGCGGACCATATTCATCAGCATGTCATTCCGCGCTGGTCTGGAGATGCAAATTTTATGCCGCTAATTGGGCAGACCAAAGTGCTTCCACAACTACTTTCAGAAACGCGCGCTGAATTAGCTGCGGCTTGGTAATTTATTTAACAAAGTAGCAATTTCGAAACTACCAAGACCATTTTCAGGAATAAATGGAATGGCAGGGAAACTTAGCCCTTCTTCAAAACTGCTTTCGCCAAATTCTTCAATAGCTTCTAGAAATTCTTTGCGGAAATCAAATACCAGAACTTTATGTTCAGGATCGCTCTCACGTTCTATTCGGTTTCCAGTTGAATAGTCAGATAGTTTTAAACTTTCCAAATTAATCAGAGCAGTTGGATTGCCGGCATCATCATGTAAAACTAAGAAAGGTGTTTGCACTGGATCTAACATCCGACCTGCAATTGCACTCATGTCATCAAAATCTACTTCACCATTTGTAAGTTCGGTGATCAAAATCAATGAGGGAATATAAAGTTCGCGAGCCGAATTCCAGGTTTCGATATCGGGCGCGGAGATGCCATCGCTTGCACTGACTATAAATATCGCAGCATCAGATTCCGCTAGGGGAGCCTGTGTAAGTTGAAAATATTTAGCAATTTCGCCACCTGATTTACCGACTACGCAAACCTTTAGATTAGGCGCGATTAACGGGTAGATTTGGGTGCTCACGACCACGAAGCCTACGATGGGAAAGATGTTACAAGAATCATTACGCGCCCCAGTGACCAGATTAATTACACCAATCTGTCGTGGGCTCATCAAATTGGGCGTCAGCGCAAATATGGTGACCGCTGCTGGCGCGTTCTTCACGATTTTGGCAGCAGTATTAACTTTTCCTCAAGGACGCTTCTTTCTTGGAACCATGTTGATAATTGTTTTTGTTCTATTTGATTTGTTTGATGGAACTATCGCTCGGCTATCCGAAAAAGGCTCTAACGCTTGGGGCGCACTTCTAGATTCAACGCTTGATCGGTTGACTGACGCGGTTATTTTGGGATCAATTCTCTGGTTCATGATCAGCGAAGATGATCCGTTGGTTCCACTAGTTTTATTAACAATTATCTTGGGTTTCTTAATTTCCTACATAAAAGCGCGAGCTGAATCTCTCGGCATTGAATGTAATGGTGGCTTGGCTGAGCGCACTGAGCGAATCATCATAGTTCTCACGACAGTTGGCTTTGCTGGTCTCGGTGTTGGCTACATCATGGGAATTGGTTTCTGGGTGCTAGCGATTGCAAGTTTGGTAACAGTTATTCAACGTCTGCGAATTGTTTATATAGGCGCAAAATAGATGGGCGATACTTTGGTCTACTGGGGTTACAACCTCGCTTGGAAAATAATTCGATGGATTCCGGAATCAAGTGCATATCGTTTAACGGATCGCTTTTCGGATTTCATTTATGCGCGAAACGGTAAGGGTGTCAACCGTCTTCGTTCAAATTATCAGAGAGTTCGTCCAGAGTTAGATGCTACGCAGTTGGAATTCCTAGTCAATGCTGGAATTCGTTCGTCAATGCGCTACTGGTGCGACACTTTTCGCTTTCCAAGTTGGAGTAAAGAGCGGTTAATTTCTACGACACTTTGCGATAACGAAAACTTCTTGAGAGATCCGATTGCTGAAAAACGTGGTTGCATTGTTGCCCTCCCACATGCTGGAAATTGGGATCATGCTGGAGCATATTTTTGTGCGACAGGAATTCCGCTGACAACGGTTGCAGAACATCTGAAACCCGAGAAATTGTTCCGAAAGTTTTTGGAGTATCGCTCTGCAATCGGAATGGAAGTTCTTGATTTAAATTCTAGGAGTATTGCGGTTCTTTCACAGCGTCTGCGGGCCGGGAAGCTGATCGCGTTAGTTGCTGATAGAGATTTATCGAAGAATGGAATCCCAGTTAATTTTTTCGGCAAGGGCGCCCAGATGCCTGCAGGGCCAGCACTTCTCGCAATCCAAACTGGCGCAGATTTAATTACCGCCTTTGTTAAATATGAAGATGTCGGAATCCGAATAATCTTTGAAGAGGCGATTGCGGTTCCAGAATCAGGAAGTGTTCCGGAAAAAGCAGCAGCAATGACGCAAATTATGGCTGATCGATTTGCCAAGCATTTGGCGGTTAATACTGTTGATTGGCACATGATGCAGCGAATTTGGTTAGACCCAAGTGAATCGAAGAGAAATGCGTAGCCTAAAAGTTGGAATCGTCTGTCCTTATGGATGGGATACGCCAGGTGGCGTGCAGATTCACATTAAGGAATTGTCGCAATGGTTGATTGCGAAAGGTCATGAAGTCTCAGTATTAGCGCCAGTAACTGATGAAGGTGGCGACATCGAACCTTGGGTGGTTTCTGCAGGACGTCCGATTTCAATTCCCTACAACGGAGCAATCGCAAAAGTTATTTTTGGTCCACTAGCTTCTTCAAGAGTTAAGCAATGGATTTCAAATGGAAACTTTGACTTATTACATCTGCACGAGCCAGCCATTCCTTCACTTTCATTGCTAGCCGGTTGGGCTGGTGACGGACCTATGGTTGCAACCTTCCATGCCGCGGCAAATCCGCAGAAAGTTGCAAATGCAATTGGAACCATGCTCGATCCATTGATTGAAAGAATCACTGCGAAGATTGCGGTGAGTGAAATCGCGAGAGAAACTTTGAAGGAGCGATTCAATACCGAGGCCGTCGTAATTCCAAATGGAATTGATACAAGTAAATTTAATGAAATTGGTGTGAGGTCTGAATGGGCCCTTCCTAACACCCTTGGATTCATTGGAAGATTCGACGAACCAAGAAAAGGCTTGGCAGTTCTGTTGGCGGCCATTCCCAAGATTGTTTTGCAGATCCCCAATTTAAGAATCTTGGTTGCGGGACCAGGAAATCCACAAGATTTCAATAAATTAGTTCCGCCGGAACTTCGGGAACGGATTACTTTCCTAGGAAGAATTTCAGAGATAGAGAAGGCGCAATTCTTCAAATCTATTTCGCTATACATAGCACCGAATACAGGAAGCGAATCCTTTGGAATTATTTTGGCTGAAGCTATGGCCGCTAAGACGCCAATAGTTGCAAGTAATCTTCCAGCATTTGTGAAACTTTTAGATAATGGAAAGTCAGGAGCAATATTCAGGTCAGAGGATTCTGGTGATCTGGCCCATACGGTTCTGAATTTATTGGAGAACGCGCAGATGCGGAAAGACATTGCAGTTGCGGGTTATGAAAAGGCTAAGAGCTTTGACTGGGAATCTGTAGGAGTTCAAATTTTATCAATTTATGAAATGGCCCTGGCCGGTAATTCAAAGGTGACACTGGCTTCTGAAAATCGATTCTGGAATAGGTTGCGTTCAAATGGTTGAAATTATTGTCTCAATATTCTTTGTGCTGTTGCTGTCTGGTTGGTATTTATCGTTTCTAGCATCGAGATTAGATGTCCTGCATCATCGAGTTGAAACATCATGGGCTCACCTAGATGCGTTGCTTCAGAGACGAGCCGCACTTGCACTTGAAATTGCACATTCGAAAGCAGTTGACCCCGCTACTAGTTTGGTGTTGACGGCCGCTGCATATGAGGCGCGAGAGGCAAATATTGTTGAGCGAAGCGACGCCGAGATTGCGTTGTCACAGAGTTTACGTTTACTTCTTGCAGATGAAGTATCGATGCCAAGTGGTTTGGAAGTTGAATCAATTAACTCCTTGAACGCGCTATCTGAGAAGATCTCAGTTGGAATCACAATTCACACCGAGGCTGTTCAGAGTGCGCAGGCTCTGCGTAGTAAACTTCTATTTAAGATCTTTCGACTCGCTGGACATGCCCCATTACCAATGCGATATTCATTTGAGGATGACATTCTGTGAAAAAGTTTTTAGCGGTTGTATCCATTTTGATTGTCCTTAGTTCATGCGCTTCGCCCTCCAGCTTTGTAAAGAAAGTTTCCCAAGCTGAAGTTGAAAAGAACGTTTTAACGAATCTGCCAGGAACAAATGGTCCAGTCCTTGCGGTAAAGATTGATGATACAAATGCTGCGCATCCGCAGGTTGGATTGAATAGTGCGGATGTTATTTATATCGAGCAGGTTGAAGGTGGTCTAACCAGGTTAGCTGCGATTTTCACGGATAAGATTCCGGATCTAATTGGACCAGTTCGTTCAGCCCGAATTAGTGACATTGAGATTCTCGAACAATATGGTCGGGTTGGCTTTGCATACAGTGGCGCTCAGAGC
>CANLTP010000086.1 GCA_947494085.1 Actinomycetota bacterium
GAGTTGGCAATTTCTTTATTGAGCCATCGGGCAATCTGCGAACTGGACCATTTGCAGTTCCGAGTAGTTCGGATCCATCAACTGCTGGAATTACAAATGAAACTTCTTCTGGCATTTCATAAGAACTTGTCTTACCAGTTTCAAGATTTCTGCGATGAACTTTTTTCCCATAAATATCGACCCATAAGACTTCTGAATTATTTGGACCAATAGCTACTGGGCCTTCGCCAACATGGCAGGCGCGCTCGTCCCAAAGTTTAAGATTTATGTCATAACTCATACGGGCACTATAAACGATGAGACTGTTGGACTACTATCGGTTTAGCAAATTATTTCAATAATTGGGAATATCAGGAATAACGAGATGGAGATTTGGAACCAATGAACGCTTCAAACCTAACAAGTTTTATCGGACAGGTCGTTTTAGTAACGGGTGGCGCAAGCGGTATTGGCAAGGCGGCTGCAGAGTTAATTGCAGCCAGAGAAGCAACTGTTGTCCTATTAGATCTAAATGAGGACGGTCTAAAAACTGCAGTCGCTGAAATTACTGATGCAGGTGGCAAGGCAAGTTATAAGGTTTTAGATGTCTCTTCACAAGCCGGAATTAAGAAGGTTGTGGCTGAAATCTTGGCCGAGCATGGACAGATTCATGCGCTCGCAAATTCTGCCGGAATTTCTGGACCAACTGGAAAACCAGTCGAAGAAGTTGACTGGGCCGCATTCCAGAAAACTATTGAAATCAATTTATTCGGAACTGTTTGGTTGACCCAAGAGTTGTTGCCATCGATGAAGGCAAATAAGTATGGCCGCATTGTTCATCTGGCTTCAATTGCTGGCAAAGAGGGAAATCCTGGTATGGCCGCATATAACTCTTCAAAGGCTGGCGTAATTGGTTTTGTTAAAGGAGTTGCTAAAGAGTGCGCGACTTTTGGCATCACAATCAATGCAGTTGCGCCCGCGGTAATTCGCACACCAATCAACGAAACTGTGGCACCAGATGTTCAGGCTTACATGGTTTCAAAGATTCCAGTTGGCCGGCTTGGTGAACCGAGTGAAGTCGCAGAAATAATTGCATTCGCGGCATCTAAAGCTTGCTCGTTTACGACTGGTTTTACCTTCGATGTATCAGGTGGTCGGGCAACTTATTAATGAGTGATCTCTACACCTTTGGTGAATCACTCGCACTGTTCATGACAGTCGATACTGATTCAGTTTTAACGGCAGATACTTATGCTTTTTCAGCTGCCGGGACTGAAGCCAATGTCGCAGTTGCGGCTCATCAATTAGGGCTTGATGTTTACTTCCAAACAAAGCTTGGCCCCGATGAATTAGGCGATGCAGTTAAAACAAAATTTGCTGAAGTAGGCCTAAAGACCGATCATTTTCTGCGCTGTGATAATTACACCGGCGCGCTTGTAAGAAATCATGGCGGCACCCAACCATTTGTAAACACTTACCTGCGCAGAAGTAGTGCCGGGTCAACGTTCTCACCAGCTGATTTAGATGAAGAAGTTTTGGCGAAAGCAAAGTGGCTGCATGTGACTGGCATAAGCGTTGCTATTTCTCAGAGCAGCAAAGAAGCGGTAATTCGAGCCTTAGAGATTGCTCGTAAAAATAGGGTTGGCACAAGTTTTGATTTAAATTTTCGTAAGAAATTATGGAGCGAGGAAGAAGCTAGCGCAGCGCTGAAATCAATCATTAGAGATATCGATGTAGTCAGCGGTGGTGTTGATGAATACGAAGTTATCTTTGGTTCAAAAAATCCTGAAGAGAACTTGGTAACTGTTGCAGCGCTCGGAGTTAAAACCGTAATCATGACAGCAGGGCCTGATGAGATGCGGATATTGCATGAAGGCAAGAGATTTAACTACACCCCAGTTAAAGTGAAATTAGTTGACCCAGTCGGTTCAGGCGATTCATTTATCTCTGGCACGATTTCTGGGTTAATTGGTGGACTTTCAATTGAAGACGCCATTGCACAAGGAAGTAAATGTGGCGCAGCAGTCGCGGCAAACCGCGGGGACTGGGCCCTTATGATTACCGGTGAAAAGGGAATATTAAAGAGTGGAGAAATAAATGGCTAACGAACTTTCATTTGCCTCAGGTTTGGTTGCAATTATCCGAACCAAGACGGCTGATGAAGCACGTGCTGCTGCCAACGCTCTGATCTCTGCCGGCGTTGATGTAATTGAATTTACAACCACAACTCCTGCGGTCTTTGATTTGATTGAAGAGTTCGCTTCAAATACATCAAACACTGGAGTTCATGTTGGTCTGGGAACTGCGATGAATCGATCCCATGTTTTATCTGGCAAAGATGCTGGCGCTAAGTTCGTAATTTCGCCACATGTTTCCCAAGAGGTTATTGAAGTTACAAAGCAATCTGGCTTGATTTCAATACCTGGTGTCGCATCACCAACTGAAGTTGCAGATGCCCTGCGATATGGCGCCGATATCCTTAAGTTTTTCCCGGCTTCAGCTCTCGGCCCAAATTATTTGAAAGCAGTTTGTGAACCATTCCCGGGGCTAAATTGGATGGCTACGGGCGGAATAAGTGTTGAAACAATTCCAGATTGGGTCGCTGCCGGTGTTAGTGGTTTTGGTGTTGGCGGCAAGTTAACATCAGGCGGTGTTAGCGAAATTCCAAACCGAGTCGCCGAATTTAAAGCAGCGATAGCAGCAGCGAGAGGAAAGTAAGTAAAAGTGAAGTTAAAGAATCAACATATATTTGTAACTGGTGGCGCAGATGGCATTGGTCGCGCAGTTGTTCAAGATGTCGCTGATGCTGGCGCCAAAGTTTCATTCTGCGATTTAAACGTTGAAAAAGGTAAGGCTTACGAAGCTGAACTAAAGGCTGCCGGACATCAAGCTTTTTTCATTCCCGGAAATGTTGGCGTTGTTACCCAGATGCAGGAAGTGCATGCCTCAATCACCAAAGAGTTCGGCGATGTAAATGGTTTAGTAAATAATGCGGGACGCAATGCTTATTACGATCCGGTCGAAATGACTGAGGCCGAGTGGGATGATTTTATGAATGTAGATTTCAAGAGTATTTGGGTTACTGCAAAATTATGTTTACCTGCAATGCGCAAAGCCAAAAAAGGTGCGATTGTAAATATCTCATCAATCCATGCTCGGATGTCTTATCCAAATTACTTTCCATATGCCGCAGCAAAATCTGGAATCTTAGGGCTAACTCGCAACCTCGCCTTAGATGAAGGCAAGCACGGCATTCGGGTTAACGCAGTTCTGCCTGGCTTCACCCTGACACCAATGGTTGAAGATTATTTTGTTAAGAATCCCGAGAAACGAGCCGAAGCCCTTTCGGTGCAGCCAATGGGACGTATGGCCCAACCAATTGAAATTGCGAAAGTTATTACCTTCTTATTAACTGATGATGCTTCATTCGTTAATGGCGCCGATTGGATTATTGATGGCGGGCTATCTGGAAGATTTGCTTAAGTCTTATGAAAATAGTTGTCACCGGCGCGACCGGATTATTAGGTAAGGCAACTGCAACATTTTTAGTTAGCGAAGGCCACGAAGTAATAAGCGTTGATCGCAAAGAGGCAGATTTCGCAGCAGGTTCAAAGTTGGTCGTGGGGGATTTAACTGACCTCGCTTTCTGTGACAGCGTTATTGCCGGCGCCGATGGCGTTGCTCATTTAGGTGCAATTCCAAATCCAACTGATGCTCGCCAATTTGAAGTTTTTAAAAATAATTCAATAAGCACCTTCGCAGTTTTCACGGCAGCGGCCCAAGCAAAAGTTAAAACTGTTGTCTATGCCTCAAGTCTTTCAGCTTATGGTTTCGCTTACTCTGATGAGTGGACTTCGCCAATTTACGCTCCAGTTGATGAAGCTCACCCCTTTATCTTTGAAGAGAGCTATGCACTTTCCAAAGAGGTTAATGAACGCTCGGCCCTGATGTGGTCGCGTAGATGTGAAACCGCATTCGTTGGCATGCGCTTTCCCTGGACAAATACCCCAGAAAAAACTTTAGAACTTGCGAGACGTTTCAACGATGAAGATAACTTGCCACCGGATCCCAGATTCCCAAAGGGAATCGTTGCAAAAATATTGTGGACTTATTTAGATCTGCGCGATGCAGTAAAAGCTATTGAACTTGTTTTGAAATCAAATACAAAAGGCGCACAGGTTTACAACTTTGCCGCCCCAGAAATTATGGCCAAGGCGCCCACTATGGAGCTCATGCAAAAGTTCCATCCCAAGACCGAAATCCGAAGCCCCCTGCCCGGCAACACGGCCCCGCTATCCAGCCAGGCCTTTGTCGATACGTTCGGTTATGCCCCCCAATATTTGCTCAATCTGGACGAAATCTGAGCCTTGGGTAACAGAACTGTTACTAAATTTCCATAAAACAGGCTTGACCTAGCCTGTGTGCGCCACAAGAATTTGGGTCGTGTAGCAGAGCTGCACACTTTATCTACGTAGAGAATGGATATAAATGCAAAAGAACTCAAAACTAGCGATTGTTATTGCTGGCGTTGTTGCTATTGCTTTGGTTGCATTTTTTGTAACCAGATCA
>CANLTP010000087.1 GCA_947494085.1 Actinomycetota bacterium
GCAAACCGCTATGGCTGGCTATCGTCGTTGTCATAGTCTGGGTGTCAATCTCTGGGTTTACTGGCCCACTTTTTGGCAAACTTTCAACGGTTCAGGAAAATAACAACTCTTCATTCTTGCCGGAAGATTCTGAAGCAACTAGAGCTGCAAATGCGATTACAAAGTTTTCAGATAGTGCAAATGATCAAATTCCTGCGCTAGTTCTATTTACTGGTGAAGTTACTCCAGAGAAAATTGCGCTGACTCAAGCCTTTGCACAGTCCCTTGGTTCAAAGATTTTGGTTCATAGTGATGGTGAGAAGCTAACAGATGCTAAGGGAAATGAAATTTCAATACCGATTTCAGATTACTTCATCGATGGCGCACCGATAACTGCATTCCCATCGGAAGATGGGAATGCAATCCTTGCTAACTTCCCAATCAGCGTTCAGATTGCAACCGAACTTCTACCGAATGGTAAAGAGCCTGCGCTCCCTGGAGTGGTCGAGGCAATCCGCTATTACGCAACCGACTTTGCAAAAAGTAATGGCTTTGTAACGCACACAACTGGCTTTGCTGGAATTTTGGCAGATCTCTTTGGCGCCTTTGGAAGTATCGACTCAGCGCTCTTGCTGACAACCGGTGTTGTAGTAGCTCTGATTTTGATCGTTGTCTATCGCTCACCAATTCTTTGGATTCTTCCATTGTTATCTGCCGGAATCGCCTTAACACTTTCTGGTGGGGTGGTTTATTTACTAGCAAAGAACGATGTGATTACGCTCGATGGCCAATCGCAAGGAATTCTTTCGGTGCTGGTCCTGGGAGCTGGAACGGATTATGCGCTGTTGTTAATTGCTCGATATCGCGAGGAACTTCATCTCCACGAATCTCGCTTTGATGCGATGAAAGTTGCTTGGCGTGGCGTAGTTGAACCAATTATTGCTTCTGGAACCACAGTTGTTATTGGTTTGCTTGTTTTGCTTCTTAGCCAATTAAATAATAACCGGGGACTAGGTCCGGTCGGTGCAATTGGAATCATCTGTTCAATGATCACAATTCTTACTCTTCTTCCTGCGCTGCTTGTTATTTTCGGTCGCTGGATATTCTGGCCAAAGGTTGCTCGATTCGGCGATGCTGATGAAAAATTAAATGGGGCTTGGGC
Organism: Actinomycetota bacterium; assembly: GCA_947494085.1. The sequence continues at coordinate 1,142 of CANLTP010000087.1, forward strand.
GAAAGTTGGAGCTGCAACTGCACGTCATCCACGTAAGTATTGGATTGGCGCAACTGCAATTTTAATTGTTCTTGCTGGTTTCTCATCGACGCTAAACGCTACTGGCCTTGCAACAATTGATTCCTTTACTAAGCGCACTGATTCAGTAGTCGGCCAAGAAGAGCTACTTAAGCATTTCCCTGGCGGTCAAGGACAACCAACTCAAGTTGTTCTTAAAGAGACAATGGCACCTGCTGCTATTGCTAAATTAAAAGCAAATCCTGGTGTTGATTCCGTTGATGCCATGGTTATGGGTTTTGCGGTTCCAGGACAACCGCTTCCTCCAACAAAAGTTGTTGATGGAAATATTCTGCTAAATGTAACTTTGAAGTATGCTCCGGATTCTTCAGAGGCGATTGCAATGATTCCCGGACTCCGCGCAGATATGGAGAGTTTGGATCCAAGCATTCTTGTTGGCGGAACTACATCAGTTGGTTATGACATCAATAAAGCTTCTGAGCGTGATCGAAATCTAATTATCCCAATAGTTCTATTACTAATTGCAATTATTTTAGGTTTCTTGTTGCGTTCAATTTATGCAGCAGTGCTTCTGTTGGGAACCGTTGTTATTTCGTTCTTTGCAACACTCGGTGCCTGCGCGATTGTCTTCAATCACGTCTTCGGGTTTGCTGGCGCAGATCCGGCCTTCCCATTGTTCGCATTTATCTTCCTCGTAGCACTCGGAATTGACTACAACATCTTCTTGATGACCCGAGTTCGTGAAGAGTCGATCAAGATGGGAACGCGTGCGGGAATGACAAAAGCACTAACCGTTACTGGTGGTGTGATTACATCAGCAGGAATCGTTCTTGCTGCGACCTTTGCGGTTCTTGGCATTTTGCCGCTGGTATTCCTAGCCGAACTTGGATTCGCAGTTGCCTTCGGAGTCCTTCTAGACACCATGCTCGTTCGCTCGATCTTGGTTCCAGCACTCGTGCATGAAATTGGGCCAAAAGTTTGGTGGCCTTCAAAGCTTCAGTTCCACGGCAAGACTGCTAAGTGAGGTAAGTGAGTAAATCAGTTGTAGTAGTTGGCGCAGGTTTAGCTGGACTTACCTGCGCTATCTATTTACAACGGTCAGGTGCAAGCGTCACGGTTCTTGAAGGCAGTGATCGAGCCGGCGGAAGAGTAAAAACGGATTCGGTAAATGGCTTTTTGTTTGATCACGGTTTTCAAGTTATAAATCCAAGTTATTCCGAGATAAAACGACTAGACGCACTTTCCGGATTAGAGTTCTGTGAAATCTTTACTGATTTACGAATAGTTCACGAATTTGGCGAAATGAAAATAGGTTTAAACCACCTCGCTAAAACTTTGAAGATCGGTTCACTTTCAGAGAAAGTTTCTTTAGCCAAATTTCTTCTGAGCGGTTCTAAGAATAAATCTTTTGGTGAAAGTGGCGAAAAATTCCACAGTATTTACTCCCAAGTGTTATCGCCATTCTTGCGTGGTGTATTTCTGACAAACCCAGATCACGTTCGAGCCGATATTGCGAGTGAAATTATGCGCTCCTTTGTATTTGGTAGACCTGGCATCCCACAAGGTGGCGTCGGACAATTCAGCGAGAAGTTAGCGGAACAGGTGCTTGACCTAAAGTTAAATTTTCAGGTAGATGAAATCAAGCAGGGAAGTGTGCGGGGAAACTTCGGCAAGATAGATTGCGATGAAGTTGTTGTTGCGACAGATTTAACTACGGCCGCCCAGATGTTAGACCTGGGAGAGATACCAAAAACCTTGAGTTCCACAACTTGGTATCACTCAACAAATGAGGAGATTCCTGATGCTAACTATTTAGCTCTTGACCCAAAGAGTCCGATTGTTAACTCATTGGTTATTTCTAAGGTATCTGATGCCTACGCCCCAGCTGGCGTTAATTTACTTTCATCAACCACGCTTGCTCCGATATCCGAAAGTGAAGTGCGGAAAGAGCTTTCAAAGATTTGGAAAGGCGATACCCGCAATTGGGATTTAGCTGCCCGATATGAGATCAAACAATCACTGCCGCTTCGAACAGATTTAGAAGATTTGAATCGGAGCTCAAAAATTAGCGAAGGAATTTATATTGCTGGGGATCATCGAAGTGTGCCATCACAAAATGGCGCAATGAGATCTGGCCGCAGAACTGCTTTAGCAATTATTTAGTGAGGGACTACAAGAGTTTCTAATGCGCTAGTTAAGTGTGGATAATCAAATACAAAATTATCGTTTAACAAAACTTCAGGAAGAATTTTCTTAGAACCCAAAATCTCAGTTGAAAACCCACCAAGGGCAAGCTTCAGTGCAAAACCTGGTGCCGGAAAGAGCGCTGGTCTATGCATCGCTCGGGCGAGTGCAGCAGTGAACTCTTGATTTGTAGATGGATTTGGCGCAGTTAAATTCACTGGCCCCGAAACTTTAGATTCCATTAGATGACAGATTGCGCGAACTTGATCATGCAAGGTAATCCAAGACCACCACTGCTTTCCATTTCCAAGTTTTCCACCAAGTCCAAAACGGAAGAGTGGAATCATTCTTCCAAGTGCGCCGCCAGTTGGATCTAAAACTAAACCTGTTCGTATCTTTACTGTGCGAACGTCGCCCGCAAGGTCAGCAGCGCCTTCCCATTCGCGACAAACTGCGGATAGAAAATCATCGCCGCCGCGATCTGTTTCAGTTACTGCGCGATTTCCAGTCTCGCCATACCAACCAATTGCACTTGCTGAAATAAATACTGATGGCTTAACCGTTGCTACAGCATTCGCGATAGCCGTTGTTCCTAGTAAGCGGGAATTTAAAATCGTTGACTTATATTTCTTAGTCCAGCGCTTATCGCCAACACCAGCGCCAGCTAAGTGAATTACAGCGTCGACACCTTCAAGTGCTGCGAGGTCAACGGTTCCAGCTTTTGGATCCCAAGAGATTTCATCTCGGGCAATTGCTGGACGGCGAACAAATCTTTGAACGGTATGTCCTTCATTTCGAAGATGACCAACTAACGCGGTTCCGATTAATCCGGATGCGCCAGTAACCGCTACGCGTTGTGGCGGAAGGCGAGTTGCCATACTTAGGAAAGACCCAAATCAGATTCGAAGCGACCGCCTTCTAAGCGATCCTTAAGTGTTACCAAGAATCGTGCAGCATCTGCGCCATCAACGATTCGGTGGTCATATGAAAGTCCGAGATAAACCATTGAGCGAACTGCAATAGTTTCTCCGCCATCAGTGCCCTTCATGACCATTGGGCGTTTCACAACTGCGCCAAGACCAAGAATTGCAACCTGAGGTTGGTTAATGATTGGTGTATCAAAGAGTGCGCCGCGACTTCCGGTGTTTGTGATTGTGAAAGTTCCGCCACCAAGTTCATCTGGTGAAATTTTGTTATCGCGA
>CANLTP010000088.1 GCA_947494085.1 Actinomycetota bacterium
GAAAGAAGTACCTTTTGTTGGATGGCTCGCTAGCTTTCAGCGAATCCCTTTTGGGTACGAGCTCCTTTGTTTGGTAGAAAACTTGGTAGTTTTCTTATAAAGGCGAAGGTATCAGGGAAAGCCAGAAAACGCACTAATAGGCTGACTTCGTGCGTGTTTCGCCCTCATATTTTGGACAATTTTTGAAGAATTTTCAAAAATATAAGAATATATTCCCGAAAACGTCATTTATTCATGAAAGTTTTATCACAGGGTAAGCGGCGTTTTTCGGTCAAAGACGCCCACCCGATTACAGGAGAATTAGGCATCGTAATAAAAATCCCAAGGAGTGAAAATGGCTAAGGCACGCGTTGAATTAGATGAAAACGGTTTAGATCCAAATAGATGGCGCGCCCTCTTTGTAATTGCAATCGCATCCTTGATGGTTGTTCTTGATGCATCGATTGTAAATATCGCGCTTCCAAGTGCGCAAGCAGAATTGGGTATTTCTGATGCAAATAGACAATGGGTTGTAACAGCTTATTCATTAGCCTTCGGAAGTTTGTTGCTGCTTGGTGGTCGAATCTCTGACTACGTCGGGCGTAAGAAGATTTTTATTGTTGGACTAATTGGTTTTGCTGTGGCCTCAGGCCTTGGTGGAATTGCCACAAACCAAGAATTGCTATTTGCTGCTCGTGCACTTCAAGGTGCATTCGGTGCGTTGCTCGCACCAGCCGCTCTTGCGCTTATCAATGTGACTTTCACGGTTCCAAAAGAGCGTGCTCGTGCCTTCGGTGTTTACGGTGCGATTGCTGGCGGTGGCGCTGCGATCGGTTTGATCCTCGGTGGCTTCCTTACTGAGTATGCAAACTGGCGTTGGTGCTTGGGCGTCAATGTTCCAATCGCGCTTTTCGCAGTGTTGCTTGCAATCCCATTCGTTAAAGAATCAAAGGCAACTGGCGATAACAAATATGATATCCCTGGCGCAACGACTGTGACCCTTGGGTTGGTTGCACTTGTTTATGGCTTCAGTCAAGCTGCGACTGATGGCTGGACAGATTTTGCTACCTATAAATTCTTTATTATTTCCGCAGTATTTCTTATCGCATTCTTCGTTATTGAAAAGAAAGTTCCAAATCCACTGCTTCCACTACGCGTTTTAACTGAACGAAATCGTGGCGGTTCATACCTAGCTTCTCTCCTAGTTGGAACTGGCTTGTTTGCGATGTTCTTATTCTTAAGCATTTATCTGCAAAGTTTCCTGAATTATTCATCGCTTAAATCTGGTTTTGCATTCCTGCCGTTCTCTGCCGGAATAATTATTTTCGCTGGCGTTGCCTCACAGTTGCTTCCAAAAATAGGCCCTAAGCCACTTATGACAACTGGTCTTGTTGCGGCTTCCCTGGGATTGCTACTGCTTTCAAGAATTACACCAACATCTACTTATACCGCTGATATTTTGCCAGCGCTGTTAATTATGTCCAGCGGTATGGCGCTCTTCTTTATTCCGAGTTCTTCAACCGGATTACACAATGCTGGTGAACACGATGCCGGCGTTGCTGGCGCAGTTCTAAATACCAGTCAGCAAATCGGTGGCTCTTTAGGTGCCGCGCTCTTGAATACTGTTGCAATTTCATCTGCATCAACATTTGCGAAGGCGAACACCCAACTTGGCGACAATGTGCAGGTGTTTGCTCAGGTGCATGGATTTAGCACAGCATTTAAATTTGGTGCTGGATTCCTATTACTTGCTGCAATAGTCAGCTTCTTCTCACTAAATATTGGCAAAGATTCACTAGTTGAAAGTGAATCCGGACCCATTCATTAATTCTTGAGAAATTAGTCAAGAAAGAAGTCGAGCAAGAATTCTGTAGTTCCTGGCTTCACTGAATACTTCTCTAGATCTGTAATTCCTTCAGAAGCCAGAACTTCATCATCCACGAAGAAGTTTCCGGTAGTTGTTTTGGAATCTCGATTTAAGATTATGTAAGCGGAATCAGAGAGAATCTCTGGCTTGCGACAGAAATCGGTATCGACGCCTGGAATCATTTGAAGCGCTGCAGTATCGATTGCGGTTCGTGGCCAGAGTGCGTTTACTGCAATTCCATCACGTTTGAATTCTTCTGCCATTCCTAGAACGCACATACTCATTCCATATTTCGACATTGTGTAAGCCACATGGTTCTTAAACCATTTAGGGTTCATTGAAAGTGGTGATGACAGAGTAAGAATATGAGGGTTGCGGCCAGCTTTCGCGCTTTCACGTAGATATGGGATGGCAGCTTGTGAAGTTAAGAAGGTGCCGCGAACATTCACATCGAACATCAAATCAAAGCGCTTTGCGGGCGTCTTCTCGGTAGGCGTTAAATTTATTGCACTCGCATTGTTAATGAGAATATCTAGCCCGCCAAATTGATCAGCTGCTTTTGCGACGGCTGCGGTAATTGCATCTTCATCGCGAATATCGCATTGAATCGGTAGGGCCGTTCCCCCGGCCGCTTCAATCTCTTTAGCAGCAGAGAAAATTGTTCCAGGAAGCTTTGGATTTTCTTCAGCAGTTTTTGCGGCAATCGCAATACTTGCTCCATCGGCCGCCGCACGTAGTGCAATCGCAAGTCCGATACCTCTCGAACCTCCAGTTATGAATATCCGCTTTCCTGCTAGTGACATTTCTACCCCTTTGATTTTTTCTCGAGAAATTTCATAAATGCGATCTGGGCTTCATCAGATTCCAGCGCAATTCTAAATAGTTCGCCTTCAGCTTCCATAACCATTGCGACTGCTTGATGATGGCCGCTCTTCAGCAGTGCCTTCGTGTTGATTACTGAAGTTGGTGGTTGATTAGCAATCACTTCAGCAACTTCTAGGGCTTTAGCAAGAGGATCCAAAACTATTTCATTTACTAAGCGCATCTGGTGCGCCTCAGTTCCAGAGAAGTTGCGACCGGTTAAGAAAATTTCAGATGCAATTGCGTGGCCAACAAGTCTTGGAAAGAGTAGAGACGAGCCAGCTTCAGGAACTAAGCCCAAAGAAACAAATGGCATCGATAACTTTGCATCAGCAGTTGCATAAACCAAGTCGCAATGCATCAACATCGTTGTTCCTATGCCCACAGCATTTCCATGAACAGCAGCAATCAACGGTTTTGGGAAATCATGAAGAACAGCAAGAAATTGCATAACCGGAGAATCAGGCCCAGTAGGTGGGGTATCCATAAAATCTAAAATGTCATTTCCACCAGTAAAGGCGTTCCCGGCACCCGAGATAACTACAACTCTGATGTCGAAATCATCTTTAGCTGCAATTAGCGCTTGCGAAAGATCCGAATACATCGCTGGAGTGAGCGCATTCTTCTTCTCTGGCCGATCCAGCGTCAGATGCAGAACTTGACCCAATTTATTACTCGAAATATTGCCCATTAGAGCAGTTTATGGTGAACAATCAATATTTCAAAGGATATTTCTAAAGTCGGAGAGGACTTAGGTAATCCAATATGGACATCACAATTATGTCGCGCGAACTTACGCCTTTTGAGCATCTAGTTGCCAATCATCTCTGCGATGGTCTTTCAAATGCAGCTATCGCCCGCACCACAGCTCATAGTGAGAAGGTAGTAGAGAACACTGTTTCTAGAATGGCCCGCGCCTTTGGCATTAAATCTGATGGTGAAACAAATATTCGCGTCCTTCTTGCCTTGGCCTACCGCTCACACTTCGGTGATGGCTCATTCGACAAATTAAATATGGATTGCTCTCATAGTAAAGTTGGCGAAGATGGAATTAGATACTGCGATAAACACACCAATTAAGCATTGTAGTTTTTAGATAGGCTCCCGCACATGAATTCCTTCGTTGTAGTCCCTACCCGAATTTGGGAATACTGCATTGCAGCGATAATTATTATTTTGGCGCCAGGCCCATCAGTTCTATTTGTAATTGCACGTGCGATCGCTTGGGGTCGTGCAACTGCAGTTGCAACCGTGGCAGGCAATGTTCTGGGTGCATTCTCATTATCGGTGGTGGTCGCAGTTGGGCTCGGACCAATCCTCCAACGTTCAGAAATAGCTTTCATCGCAGTTCAAGTTCTTGGTGGTTTTTATCTTATCTATCTAGGAATTGTCGCAATCAAACATAGCCAAATTCACGCCAGCGATATGACCAACCAAGGCGACATCCGACCATCAAAGTGGAGATCGATGCGCGAAGGCTTCTGGGTTGGTGCACTTAACCCAAAGGGAATGGTCTTTTTCGCCGCAATCTTGCCGCAATTCGTTGATCGCGAAGCTGGCAATGTAACTTCACAACTTATTCTTATGGGTGCAATCTTTGGAATTCTTGCATTCTTCTCCGACGGCGGCTGGGGAATCTTGGCTGGGACTATCCGAAATTGGTTAGCAACCGAATTAAAGCGCCTAGTGCTTATGCGCATGACTGGCGGAGTCGTCATGATTATTCTGGGTTTATTCACACTTCTCTCCGCGATTCGCGGTCAATAATTACTGGAATGTCAGTGGGATAGCAGAGAATTAGGCTAATTATGGAACCTATAACTTTAAGTAAAGA
>CANLTP010000089.1 GCA_947494085.1 Actinomycetota bacterium
CTACAGCCGGAAAGATTGCTGATCTTCGCAGACGTCGTTTGCAAGCCGAAACGAATGGGACGCCAGAAGCAATTGAGAAGCGTCATGCCCAAGGAAAACTAACTGCGCGCGAGCGAATCGCCCGCCTTGTAGATCCAGGTTCCTTTGTCGAGATGGATGCATTCTCACGCCACCGCTCTTCAAATTTTGGCATGGATAAGAATCGAATTTATGGTGACGGTGTTGTAACCGGACATGCAACTGTTGATGGTCGTGCAATTGCGATTTACTCTCAAGATTTCTTAACTTTTGGTGGCAGCCTCGGTGAAGTAGTTGGCGAAAAGATTGTAAAAGTTATGGAGTTTGCACTTAAGAGTGGAATTCCAATAGTTGGAATCAACGATTCAGGTGGCGCCCGGATTCAAGAAGGCGTGGCCTCTTTAAGCCAGTATGGCGAAATTTTTAAGCGAAACGTTCGAGCTTCCGGAGTTATCCCCCAAATTTCTCTAATCATGGGGCCAACAGCAGGTGGCGCGGTTTACTCACCAGCGATAACTGACTTTGTAATTATGGTTAATGAAACTTCTCAGATGTTTATTACTGGTCCAGATGTAATCAAAGCTGTTACTGGTGAAGAAGTTGGCATGGAAGAACTTGGTGGTGCCCGTACTCATAACACTAAGACTGGAAATTCGCATTACCTTGCTGACAGCGAAGATGATGCAATTGATTATGTGAAGGCTCTGCTCTCATATTTACCAAGCAATAACATGGACGAATCACCAGTTTTAGCTGCGACTGAGAGCAATGACGTTTCACCTTCAGATCGTGCACTTGATTCATTAATTCCAGATAACCCAAATAAGCCTTATGACATGAAGGTTCTAGTTGAAGCTATTTTGGATGAAGCAGATTTCTTAGAAGTTCACACGCTCTATGCGCCAAATATTCTCGTTGGCTTTGGTCGCGTTAAAGGACATTCAGTTGGAATCATTGCAAACCAACCACAAGCACTAGCTGGAACGCTGGATATTGCAGCAAGCGAAAAAGCCGCACGTTTTGTTCGCACATGTGATGCCTTTGGAATTCCAGTTATCACCTTGGTCGATGTTCCCGGCTTCTTGCCCGGCACTGAACAAGAGTGGAACGGAATTATTCGCCGTGGCGCCAAATTGCTTTATGCATATGGTGAAGCAACGGTTCCATTAATTACCGTTATTACCCGTAAGGCATATGGCGGTGCTTACATTGTTATGGGATCAAAACATCTTGGTGCTGACGTGAACCTGGCTTGGCCAACTGCGCAGATTGCAGTCATGGGCGCGCAAGGCGCAGTAAATATTCTTCATCGTAAAGAGCTCACAGATGCTAAAGACACTGATGCAAAGCGAAAAGAGTTAATCGAAGATTACGAAGAGACCTTACTTAATCCCTACATCGCAGCAGATCGCGGATTTATTGATGCTGTAATCGAGCCTCAAGAAACCAGACATCAGATTGTTAAGGCGCTAAACGCACTTCGCAATAAGCGCGTTGCACTTCCACCTCGTAAGCACGGAAATATTCCGCTCTAATGAATAATAAATTTACGATTTTAAATGGCACTGCAACTAAGAACGAACTAGCGGCTTTAGAGAAGGCGCTACCAACACCAGTTGTAAAGAAGATAAATCGAGCGAGCCTCTGGCGTAAATCTCAGATTCGCCAACCACTTCCACGTAAATGGGGACAGAGCTTCTAATGTCAGAATCAAGAAGCGTTGTTCTGGCATCTGCCTCACCATCACGCAAACGGCTATTAGATTCTTGCGGAATTTCGGCCCGAGTTATTGTAAGTGGCGTCGATGAGGAAGATCCAAAACTTACAGCGCTGGCACCAAGAGAGATGGTTATTGCGCTAGCAATACTTAAAGCCCACACTATTAAGGCGCAGGTTGGCAACGAACATTTAATCATCGGCTGTGATTCCACCTTTGAATTTCAAGGAAAGTCTTTTGGTAAGCCACTTACTGAAGAGCTAGCCGTTGCACGTTGCAAAGAGTTGCGCGGAAACTTTGGCCTTCTACATACCGGACACTGCATTATTGATACTAAGCAGGGCATTGAAATTAGCGATGTATCAACCTCTAAGGTCTTCTTTGCTGATATGACCGATGCTGAAATTGCTGGGTATGTCGCATCAGGTGAGCCACTTAATGTTGCAGGTGGATTTACTCTCGATGGATTAAGCGCACCATTCATTTCAAGAATTGAGGGAGATCCATCCGGAATTATCGGACTCTCACTTCCTTTACTTCGTCGAGCAATTAATTCTCTAGGTTTAACTTGGAATTCGATTGCAAAATCGGCGGTGAACGCATGAAGGCGGTATTGATTGCTAATCGCGGTGAAATCGCAGTTCGCGTTGCACGTGCGGCACGCGATCACGGTATTAAATCAATTGCTATTTATTCGGATGAAGATCGAACTTCCCTACATGTTGCAACAGCTGACGAGGCTTATGCACTACATGGTTTATCAGCAGCTGAAACTTATCTAGATCAGAAGAAGATTATCGAGATTGCCAAGAAGTCTGGCGCTGATGCGGTTCACCCTGGTTATGGATTCTTATCGGAGAATGCAGATTTCGCAGATAAAGTTATTGCAGCTGGATTGATTTGGATCGGTCCCCCACCAAACGCTATTCGACTTCTAGGCGACAAAGTTTCGGCTCGAAAAATCGCTGCTGAAGTTGGTGCACCACTTGTTGCTGGAACTGTTGATCCAGTTGATTCACCGGATGAAATTATTGCATTCGCTAAAGAACATGGACTTCCAGTTGCAATTAAGGCGGCACATGGTGGCGGCGGTCGCGGTTTAAAGGTTGCGCACACGATTGAAGAGATTCCAGAGTTATTTGCATCAGCAGTTCGTGAAGCAATTACTGGATTTGGCCGTGGTGAATGTTTCGTTGAACGCTACTTAGATAAGCCACGTCACGTTGAAACCCAGGTCTTAATCGACGCAAAAGGAAATGCAATCGTTGTAAGCACCCGCGATTGTTCACTACAACGTCGCCATCAAAAATTAGTCGAAGAAGCTCCGGCGCCATTTTTAACTCAGGCTCAGATCGATCAACTTTATTCTTCAAGTAAAGCAATTATGAAAAAGGCTGGTTACATCGGTGCCGGAACTTGTGAATTCCTAATTGGCTCTGACGGAACAATTTCATTCCTTGAAGTAAACACCAGACTTCAAGTAGAGCATCCAGTTAGCGAAGAAGTTACTGGCCTCGATCTAGTTCGTGAACAATTTAGAATTGCTGATGGCCAGAGCATTAATCCTGTTGATCCAATAATCCGTGGTCACAGTATTGAATTTAGAATCAACGGCGAAGATCCAGGAAAAGGCTTTCTCCCATCACTCGGAACAATTACCAAGTGGGAAGTTCCATCCGGTCCCGGCGTTCGTATTGATGCCGGTTTCGACCATGGCCACACAATTGGTTCGCACTTTGATTCACTTCTAGCCAAGTTAATTATTACCGCTGCAACTCGCGAAGAAGCCATTGAGCGAGCCAGGCGGGCACTTCGCGAATTTGATATTGGTGGCTTAGCAACGGCCCTTCCATTCCACCGAGCAATCGTGGATGATCCAAATTTCAATAAAGATTTTAAGGTGTATACAAGTTATATCGAGAATGAATTCAAAAATGAAATCCCACCATTCTCATTCAAACAAGGAACTGCAGATTCCAAGGCAGCATCTCAGAAAATAATTGCCGAAGTAGATGGCCATAGATTCGAAGTTTTACTTCATACCCCAGAGCCAATTCAGAAGCGACATCGCGTGAAGAGCAATGCAATTACTGCACTTGCTGGAGATTCTCTCGAAAGCCCAATGCAAGGCACTGTTGTGAAAATTGTTAAATCCAATGGTGACCGAGTTGAAGTTGGAGATTTGATTGTTGTTCTAGAAGCTATGAAGATGGAGCAGCCACTTATTGCACATAAGGTTGGAACAATCGCGAAGTTACAAGTAAATGTTGGGCAGACCGTTGCCAGCGGTGCGACCCTCTGTTTGATTGAAGATTAGTTTGATTGAAGATTAATCACTAAGTGCTAGATTTGTGGCGTGAATTCAACGCTACTTGCAGATAACAGCGAGGCTTCTTTAAAGAAATTCTTGAATACCCTTTCTACTGTCGATGAAGTTGGGGCTAAAGCCCGAGTTGAAATGCTGGCTACCAGAAGCATCAAAACCTCAAGCAAGAATTGGGCGGTTGATTTAGCAATTCGTATGGTTGATTTAACAACTTTAGAAGGTGCCGACACTCCTGGAAAAGTTAGAGCGCTCTGCGCAAAAGGCGTTTATCCAGATCCAACAGATTTATCAGTTCCATCAGTAGGTGCAATCTGCGTTTACAACGACATGGTAAAGATTGCTCGCCAAGCATTGGATGCAGGTGGCGGAAAAAATATTCCAGTTGCAGCAGTTTCAACTGCATTCCCATCTGGCCGCGCAAGCATGGA
>CANLTP010000090.1 GCA_947494085.1 Actinomycetota bacterium
CGCGAATGATTGTGTTGTCTACATCAAAGAAGGCAACTCGTTTGCCAGGATTCAACATAACCCAACCTTAGCGTTCAAGTTATGATTACCTCATGACACGAGCGATACACGTCTTGCGACATGGGGAGGTAGAGAATCCAGAAAAGATTCTTTACGGACGTCAACCAGGTTGGCGACTTTCAACTCGTGGTCAAGAAATGGCACAAGTCGTAGCAGACTGGAGTTCGAAGTTAGAACTTGGAGCAATACATGCTTCGCCACTACAACGAGCACAAGAAACCGCAGCCCCGATCGCTGCAAAACATAACTTACAAATAAAGACTGATGAAAAATTAATTGAAGCTGCAAATATTTTTGAAGGAAAGAAATTCGAATTGGGAAGTGGCGTCCTTCGCCATCCAGCATCATGGTGGCACCTACGCAATCCGGCAAAACCTTCTTGGGGCGAGCCCTATACAGAACAAATTGAACGGATGCTCGCTGCAGTCTTTGCGGCTCGCGATTCGGCAAATGGTAAAGATGCGCTAGTTGTATCTCACCAATTACCAATTTGGATTCTGCGCTCAGCCGTAGAGGGGCGAAGACTTTTGCATGATCCAAGAAAACGAATCTGCACACTTGCATCTGTAACAACTCTTCATTTGGATGATGAAGGAATGATTAATGGCGTTTCATACTCCGAGCCAGCTAAGCATTTATTGCCAACGAAATGAAATTAATTTTAGCTCTCGCATTAGTTTTAACTTTGACATCATGTTCTGCCGGTGGAACATCAAGCAATAGTGAGAATGCTTATGTTTCTGGCGATGGATCTGCAATTGTATTAAATGAGTCAGAGAGGGTTTTGGCCCCAACTCTCTCGGGTAAAACTCTTGACGGAACAAACTTTAATTCTGAACCAGGAAAAATTACTGTAGTAAATGTGTGGGCTTCATGGTGCTCACCATGTCGCGCCGAAGCACCTACTCTTGAAGAGTTCGCAATTAAAAATCCAGATATCCAATTTGTAGGAATCTTAACGAGAGATAACTTGACCTCGGCACAGAGTTTTGTAAAGAGATTTAAACTTACCTATCCAACACTTATTGATGATGCAATTATTCCAAGTTTTAGAGGAACGCTTCCAGCTAATGCAATCCCAACCACGATAGTCATTGATACGAAAGGCCGGGTTGCAGCGCGAATTAGTGGCCAGGTAACCGTTTCTACTATGCGAGAAGTATTAGAAAAAGTTTCAGGAAGTGACGTCAATGTTTGAATTTTTCGTTGACATTATCTTTGATGGCAATCTACTGATCGCATCAGCGGTCGCTATGTTTGCTGGATTAATTTCATTTGCTTCGCCTTGCGTGCTCCCACTTGTTCCTGGTTATTTATCTTATGCAGCAGGTATGACTGAAGTTAGAAGTAGGGGACGAGCCGCCCTTGGTTCAATTTTATTTGTCTTAGGATTCTCAATTCTCTTTATTTCTTATGGCGCTATCTTCGGTTCGCTTGGATCAAAGATTTCAAGTAATTCAACGCTGATTTCAATAGTTCTAGGTTTATTGACAATTGCAATGGGAATAATCTTTCTATTTAATCAGAAGTTCTACCGCTCGTTTAAGCCAGTATGGAAAGTTCGTGCCGGTCTAGCCGGTGCACCAATCCTTGGATTTCTATTTGGTGTTGGGTGGACACCATGTATTGGTCCAACTTTGGCTGCGGTGCAAACACTTTCATTTCAAGAATCGAGTGCTCTTCGCGGCGCTATTTTAAGTTTTGCTTACTGCATTGGTCTGGGCTCGCCATTTATTCTCGTTGGTATTTTCTTTGATAAATCCAACCGACTAAGAAGATTTATCTCCAGACATGGAAATTATTTGACGCTGGCCGGCGGCATTTTCTTAATACTCCTTGGAATTTTACAAGTAACTGGGTTATGGGCAGATGTTATGAATTCACTTCGCGGTTTCATTTCAGATTTCGCACCGGTGGCTTAAGTGACTACAAATACTGAGCTAGACGCCCGCTCTTCAGTTCGCTGGTTATGGCGACAACTTACAAGCATGCGCACTGCCCTTATCTTGTTATTGCTATTGGGAGTCGCTGCGATCCCTGGTTCGCTATTTCCACAGCGAAATCAGAATCCGCTTGCGGTCAGTGATTACTTCAAGAGCAATCCAGGAACAGCTAAATTTCTAGATCAAATTCAAATTTTTGATGTCTATAGCTCGCCTTGGTTTAGCGCGATTTATATTCTGCTTTTCGTCTCACTAATCGGATGTGTTTTACCAAGAACCTTCGAACACTTTAAGGGAATCCGGGCAATCCCATCGCTTACTCCAAAGAACTTAAATCGTATGGAATTTCATACCGAAGTTGCTGGGGGCACTCTCGATAGCGCTGAGGCTTGGTTACGTAAAAACCGTTTCCGAATAAGAAGAGACGCTAATTCAATTTCGGCCGAAAAAGGTTTCATGCGAGAAACCGGTAACTTGCTCTTCCATTTATCACTGATCCTAGTTTTAGTTGGAGTGGCGTTAGGTTCGCTTTATGGAATGAAGGGTGATGCAATTATCAATGTTGGAGAGAGATTTATTAATACTCCCACCTCTTACGACGTTATTTCATTTGGAAAATTACAATCCGAGAAGAATCTAAATCCATTTTCTATTACTGCAACTAATTTTAAAGCCACATATGATTTGGTAACTGGCGCCCCAAGTGACTTCAAACTAAATGCCAATGTGGCGAATGAAATTGGGACAACTGAAAAATCTAAAGTAGTCAGGGTCAATTCACCTCTGACATTTGGAAGCACCAAGGTTTACTTACAAGCAAATGGCTATTCACCACTTGTCACAGTTCGCGATAAGGCTGGTGAAATCAAATATCAAGGAGCAGTAATTTTCTTGCCACAAGATGGAAATTTAACTTCTATTGGAGCAATAAAAGTTCCGGATATGCAACCTCAAATTGGATTCATCGGATCATTCACGCCGACTTATGAACGAGGAGAGGGAGGTGGAGCGATCTCTAGCTATCCTGAAGTTTTGGATCCGAGATTGCTACTTTCCATCTGGACCGGTGATCTTGGTTTGGATTCCGGCAATCCACAATCTGTCTATCGGCTAGATACTTCAGATATGAAACGAATTGGGTTGAAAACTTTGAAGTTAAATGAGACTCATGATTTTGGTGACGGTTCAATCACATTTGAAGGTTGGACACCTTGGGTCAACCTGCAAATAGTTAGCGACCCAGGCAAGATATATGCATTGCTTGGATCAATACTGGCAATTCTTGGTCTGTTGATGTCGCTATTCACCAGATCGCGTCGCATTTGGATTAAAGAGAATCAAAGTAAATCTGGTGTTGAAGTTGCGGGACTTGCAAAGAATGCGGCTCCAGGACTCGAGAATGAAATTGCTTCACTAGTTAAAGGGATGAAAGGATAGGCGCGTGAATTCAACCAATTACGCATTAATTTCTAATTACGCAGTTTATTCAGCAATAGTTCTATTTGCGATTTCATTTGTTTCCCACGCAGTGGAGGTCGCATTTTCGCTCCGCAATTCTGAGGATAAAACTAAATTTGATTTCACTCGAACCAAACGCAGTGGTGATCTTGGAACAGTAATGATTGTTCTTGCTTTCCTTTCGCTATTTGTTGGAGTTATTTTTCGGGGAATTTCTGCCGAACGCGTCCCCTGGGGAAATATGTATGAGTTCTCCATTACAGGCGCTCTCGCTTTCACAGGTGCCTATTTATTTGTTCTTTGGAAATATAAAATAAGATGGCTTGGATTACCGGTGGCACTCTCAGTTTTGCTGACTCTTGGAACTGCAATCACAGTTCTCTATGTCCCAAGTGCACCCCTTGTTCCAGCATTGAAGTCACCTTGGTTAGTGATTCACGTATCTGCAGCAATAATTTCTGGTGGTGTTTTTCTTTTGGCGAATTGCATTGCAGCGGCATATTTGATTTTAGACAGATACGAAGAGAACGGTGGCCGTTCAGAGTGGGCACTTAAATTGCCATCGTTAGAGAGTTTGGATCAACTTACTTATCGACTTGTAGCACTGGTATTTCCACTCTGGACATTTTCAGTTATCGCAGGTGCAATTTGGGCAGAGGCAGCCTGGGGCAGATATTGGGGCTGGGATCCAAAAGAAACTTGGGCATTTATTACTTGGGTTGCATACGCAGCATATTTACATGCACGCGTAACAGTTGGTTGGCGTGGTCGTAAAGCTGCTTGGTTATGTTTATTCGCCGGATCTACATTCTTATTTAATTATGTGTATGTAAATATTTGGGGAACTGGTAAGCATACGTATAGCGGGCTCTAGGTAACTAGCGGGCTGTAGGTAACTAGCGGGCTTTAGAGCTTGCGCAAGAAATCAGGATCGTCATCTGGCGGAATTATTCTTCCGCGACCACCACGTCCAGGGCCTGGATTACGTCGAGGCTTTCCAATCAAGAACCAGAAAATCGCACCA
>CANLTP010000091.1 GCA_947494085.1 Actinomycetota bacterium
ATACCAAGTTCGGCAGCGACACCTTCAGCTAACTCTGGATATCCACGACCAGTAAAAATTCTTAGTCGTTTCTCCGAAGTGAGGCGAAGTTCGCTCATCTCTTAGCTCCCTTATTCCGAGGTTTCTTTAGCACCTGCAGCTTTTGCTGCCTGTGCGGATTTGGTTCCGGATCTCTTGCGAAGCACCCAACCAAGAATATTACGTTGTTTAGATCTGGCAACACCCATGGCTCCTGCAGGAACATCATCAGTAATTACTGACCCAGCCGCAGTGTATGCGCCATCCCCGATTGAAACCGGCGCAACTAACATGGTGTCGCTTCCGATTCGAACTTCATCACCAATTATTGTCATATGTTTTTCAACACCATCGTAATTTACGATGACTGTGGCCGCGCCAATATTTGTGCCAGAGCCAATTTGTGCATCTCCAACATATGAAAGGTGTGGAACTTTACTTCCTTCGCCAATAGTTGAATTCTTAATCTCGACATAGGCGCCAGCCTTTGCACCGGCTCCGAGTTCGGTTCCCGCACGCAGATATGAATATGGGCCAACTTTAGCGCCAGCACCAATTTCGCAATCAACACAATTTGATTCGATTACCGATGCGCCAGCTTCAACTTTCACATTCATTAAAGTTGTGCGCGGCCCAATAATTGATTTAGCGCCAACTGTTGTTGTTCCAGCGAGCCAGCTCTCTGGGAAAATAGTTGCATCGGCTGCAATCTTTACACCGGAATCAATCCAAGTTGTTGTTGGGTCAATGATTTCAACGCCATTTAACATATGTTCGTAATTGATGCGATCGCGCATGATTGCCGCGCAATCTGCAAGTTGCGAGCGATCATTGATTCCTAGCGTTTCGCTGTAATCATTTGAGAGAACTGCAGCTGCCTTGCCCCCAGATGCTTTGATATCAGCAATCACATCGGTTAGATAAAGCTCGCCTTGAGAATTATTCGTTTTTAGCTTTGCAACACTTGCACGAAGCGCATCGATATCAAATAGGTAAACCCCAGTATTGATTTCATCAATAAACTTAATTTCTTCCGATGCATCGCGCTCTTCAACGATTGCAACTATTTCGCCAGCCTCATT
The DNA here is from genome assembly GCA_947494085.1 of Actinomycetota bacterium. Next base: position 1,101 of record CANLTP010000091.1, read on the forward strand.
GCGTAAAATTCGACCATATCCAGTTGGGTCTGGGAATTCTGCGGTAAGAACTGAAGCCAGGTTTTTCGCACCTTTATGAGCGGCAATAAATTCCGCCAGGGTTTCACTTCGAAGCAGTGGTGTATCGCCGGCAGTAATTAATACGGTCCCACTTACCTTCAAATCGGCGAGCGCCAATTGAACAGCGTGGCCAGTTCCATTTCGTTCAGCTTGAAAAACCGAAATTGAATTCGGGGCGACTTGCTTAATATGTGGTTCTACAGCTTCGCGACCCGCACCAACTACTACGCGCAATTGTGCTGGATTTAATTTTGTTACTTGAGATAAGACATGTTCAATAATTGTTTTGCCAGAAATAAAATGTAAAACCTTTGGAGTTTGAGACTTCATGCGAGTTCCCTCACCGGCCGCCAGGACAATCGCTACATCTAAATTTGCTACATCTAAATTTGCAGAAGAGTCGAGTGACTTGCTCAAGTCCAACTCCTTCCGGTCCGGATTTAGGTGGCTCCGCCACCAGGTATCGATCCTGGACCCTGGGCTTCAAAGGCCCATGTGCTAGCCACTACACAATGGCGGAACCTGAATTCTCCCCTATAACTATCGATACCACCAAACTTCAAACCGTTTCTCGCTCTCTAAACCGTTTCTATAACCCGCGCCCCATGAACCGGCCCACTCGCCCGCACCACTCCAGCCACAACGCCACTGGAACTTAGCGCAACTGTTAAATCCATTGATTTCTCTTCATCCTCAACTAAGAATGCAACTGTCGGCCCAGAACCAGAAACGATGCTTCCCAATGCACCGTAATCGCGACCAACATCTAAAACTAAACGAAGTGCTGGACGCAGTGAACATGCCGCTGCTTGCAAATCATTTGAGAGTGCAAGTCCTAACGCTGTTGGATCGCCAGCACGAAGTGCCTGCATTATCGAATCACTAACTTGAGGACTTGCAATATCCAAACCTTCGCGCAGGCGATCACATTCTTGATAAACCGCTGGCGTCGAAAGTCCTTGGCCAGAAAGCGCCAAGACCCAGTGATAATTTCCACGACTAAGGGCCGGTGTTAATTGATCTCCGCGACCACGACCAATTGCGATTCCACCACTAATTCCAAAGGGCACATCACTTCCAAGTTGCGCCGCTATTGCTTCCATTTCATCACGCGATAATCCAATTTCAAAGAGCGCATCCATTGCAACGATTACACCTGCTGCATCTGCGCTACCACCAGCCATTCCACCTGCTACTGGGATCTCTTTCTTTAAATGAATTGCTAAATCAGTTGAGAGGTCATACTTATCTGCCATTAACTTTGCGGCGCGCACTGCAAGATTCTCATCATTTGCTGGAACACCATTTGAAGTTGCACCAGAAAGAGTTAGTGAGATTCCAGAATTTTCAGGTGCAAATTTAAGAGTCACATCATCGAAGAGTGAGATTGCTTGGAAGACCGTCGTAACTTCGTGGAAGCCATCAGCGCCCAACGGCCCAACAGCCAATTGCAAATTTATCTTGGCCGGGACTCGGACAACTACGCCGCGGGTGATCATTTAGAAAGCGTAATCGCAATCTTTATAAAATCGCCGAGTTCCAGGGCTTCACCACGTATTGTTGGATCAATGCCACTAGCTTCAATAATTGAACTTGCTGCTGCGCTGCCACCACACATATCGCTAAGTGCAGCCCGCATCATCTTTCGTCGTTGGGCAAATGCTGCATCAATTATTTTAAAGACCACCTTACGTAGCGCCTCATCCCCGGCACTTTGGTGGCGAACAAATCGAACTAAAGAGGAATCTACATTTGGAACTGGCCAAAAAATTGAACGGCTTACGGTTCCGGCAGAAGTTAGATCGGCCCACCAGGTGGCCTTAACTGAAGGGCTGCCATAAGTTTTGCTATCTGGTTTTGCAACCAGGCGATCTGCAACCTCACTCTGCACCATCACGATTCCAGATCTAAGAGTTGGAAATAATTCTAAGAAGCGAAGTAATACCGGAACTGAAACATTGTAAGGAAGATTTGCAACCAGAACCGTTGGCTCTGTTGGAAGCACAGAAATTCCCATTGCATCGCTATTAATTATGGTTAATTTATTTGCATCAAAGCCGTGTCGTTTTGCAGTCTCTGGAAGTTCTGCGGCCAAGCGATCATCTATTTCAATTGCTACAACTTCTTTGGCAGATTCCAACATCGCAAGAGTTAGTGAACCTAAGCCCGGTCCAATTTCAAGTGCAACATCTTCTGGCCTAACATCTGCGCTCTTGACTATTTTGCGACAAGTATTTGCATCGACAACAAAGTTTTGCCCAAGTTTTTTAGTTGGGCGAACTCCAATTCGTTCCGCAATCTCCCGAATTTCAGCGGCACCAAGTAAGTTACTCATTTAGGCAAATGACCCAAATAGACGTTCACAATTATTAGAAATTGCAGTTGCTAATTCATCAACATCTTCGCCACGTTCATCGGCCATGAATCTTAAAATTGTTGGAATTTGCGCAGGTGTATTTAGCGATCCGCGATGTGGCATTGGTGCTAAAAATGGTGAATCGGTTTCAACTAGAAGCTGGTCGATTGGCACAAGTTTTACCGCTTCGCGAAGCGCTGGTGCATTCTTAAAAGTAAGGGTTCCGGCAAAGGAAAGGATGTAGCCCTTTTCAATACATTCGCGGGCCATCTCGGCATCACCGGAATAGCAATGAAAAATAGTTTTTTCGGGGGCACCTTCTTCAGTTAATACATCGAGAACTGCGCAATGTGCGTCGCGATCATGAATTACTAAGGCTTTGTTGACTCGCTTAGCTAAATCAATGTGGCGTCGGAACGAATACTTTTGGCGTTCTTGCAACGCTGGTTCGGTTCGGAAGAAATCTAAGCCAGTTTCACCGATTGCACGCACTCGTGGATGAGTTGAGAGTGCTTCAATTTTCGCAAGGTCTGCCTCTAGATATTCGACAACTGGTGCTTCATTTGGATGCAGAGCAACTGCCGCCAAAATATTTGGCCAATGTTCGGCAAGCTTTACTCCCCATTCAGATTGTTCTGCTGAATACCCAACTTGAACAATGCGATCTATGCCTACACTTTTTGCATCTGCTAATACTTTTCCAATTTCAGGTGCATCCGGCGCTGAATTAGTAATTATTTCGATATGGGCATGCGCATCAACGCAATTAACATTTAGTGGTTCTGGGAGTGGTGCTGGTTGGCGATCAAGGTCGCGATTGTGTCGATCTGCCACTTGTTATTCCAATCTTGGGAATAAGACTGCGCCTTTTGTGACTTTGCAGCCCGGTGGCAAAACTCCCCAAGTTGAAACTTCCGAAATCTTCTGTTCGCCAATATTGCCAAGAGTTTCCTGCGCTCCA
>CANLTP010000092.1 GCA_947494085.1 Actinomycetota bacterium
CAATTAAATTATCGAAATGCCTACGAATTCCAGCTGGGGTTATATGAAGCTTTGAGGCAAGGGCGACCGCGGTGGCTGGGCCATTTTCAAGGATGGCGCGGGCGACTAAATCGCGGGTCCGATCCTCAGTCTTTTTCACAACACTATTGTTGCGTAATTCGCCCGAACCCGCCACTCGGCTCACTACCGCAAGAGGCTAGGTTCAACGCCTAGGCTACGAGCATGAAACTGCGCACCACACTTTTTACCGCTCTGCTGGTTTTGCAGGCGGGGTTGGTGGTCACAGGTGGTGCGGTTCGTTTAACTGGTGCGGGACTTGGATGTCCAACCTGGCCCGAGTGCGTGGATGGTTCGATCAAACCGGTTATTGGGCAGGATGAAAGCCAATTACATGCCTGGATTGAATTCGGCAATCGCTTAATTGCTTGGCTAATTCTTATTCTTGCTCTAGCAGCTTTGATTTATATCGTTAAAAGATTACAAGGCCGAAGTGATTTCAAGCGTCTACGTTTGTTAGCAATCCTGCAGATTCTTGGATTCTTGGGACAAGTTGTTCTGGGTGGAATTACTGTTTTAACAAAGTTGAATCCAATTTCAGTATCTGCGCACTTTGTTCTTACTCTCCCACTTATTGCAGGGGCATTAGCTCTTCGTCATCGAGTTCTCGATCGTCCGGTAATTCAGGTTCTGCCGATGACGCGAAAACTAACAAAAGTTGTCACCACCTTAACTTTGGTAGTTCTTCTATTTGGCGTGGTCGTCACTGGTACTGGCCCACATGCTGGAGACGCGGATGCAAAGCGCTATCCATTTAATTTCCGCGCGGTTTCCTGGCTTCATGCTGACTCGGTGATCGTTCTTATCTCTTTAACAATCGCACTTTATTTAGTCGTTAAAGTTTCGGAAACACCTGAAGTGAAAAAATTATTCGGCCGGATGATTCTAATTTTTCTTGGGATTTCTCTTGGTCAAGGAGCCATTGGTTACCTGCAATACATCACTGGGTTACCCGCATTAATAGTTGGGGCACATTTACTTGGAGCAACATTGGTTTGGATACATGGTTGGCGATTGAATCTAACGGCCCGAATAGAACAGGAAGTGAAAATCAAGTGAGTGAAAAATGGAGCGCTCTAGATGACCAAGCCGTCGTTGTAAGTCGCGCACTCGCGATGGACGCGGTGCAGAAGGTTGGCAATGGACATCCCGGCACAGCAATGGCCTTGGCTCCCGTCGCTTACACGCTCTTTCAAAGAGTTCTAAATCATGATCCCAGCGACCCAAACTGGCTTGGCCGAGATCGTTTCGTGCTATCGGCAGGACATTCTTCGCTGACTCTTTATGTTCAATTGTTTTTATCTGGTTATGGTTTAGAGCTTTCTGACTTACAGAGTTTTCGAACAGCTGGCGCGAAAACTCCGGGTCATCCGGAATTCGGCCATACCGCTGGCGTCGAAATTACCACTGGACCACTTGGTTCCGGGATTTCAAGTGCTGTTGGAATGGCAATGGCTGCACGATTTGAAAAAGGTTTGTTTGATCCAAGCAGTAAAACTTCGCTCTTTGATCACAACATCTGGGTAATAGCTTCCGATGGAGATTTACAAGAAGGTATTAGCTCTGAAGCTTGCTCACTTGCTGGAACGCAGGAACTTGGAAACCTAAAAGTTATCTATGACGATAACCGAATTTCAATTGAAGGCGACACTCATGTTGCATTCACCGAAGATGTTTCAATGCGCTTTAAAGCATATGGGTGGACGGTTGTTGAGGTATCAGCGTTAGCAAATGGCAACGTGGATCAGCCAGCTCTCGAAAAGGCGATGCTCGAAGTAGCCAATGAAAAGAATAAGCCATCATTAATTCGGTTAAAAACTGTAATCGCATGGCCAGCTCCTAAGGCCCAAGGAACTGCAGAATCACATGGTTCTGCGCTCGGAGCAGATGAGGTTGCAGCAACAAAAATTGCGTTAGGCATGGATCCAGAAAAGTCTTTCGATGTTCCGGGCTCTGTTTTAGAACACACCCGTAAAGTTGTAGAGCGTGGTGCTGCGCTACGAACAAAATGGAACAACGAATTAGCTGCTTGGGCAAAATCAAACCCTGCACAAAATGAGTTGCTACAAAGGTTGCAATCCCGAAAGCTGCCTAAGGATTGGCAAAAGGCTATACCAACTTTTGAAAGTGGAAAAGATATAGCTACTCGAGCTGCATCTGGAAAAATCATAAATGCAATAGCTGATGTTTTACCGGAGTTTTGGGGTGGTTCTTCCGATCTTGCTGGAAGCAATAACACAACCATAAATAATGGTGGTTCATTCTTGCCTGCAAATAGCAAAATGAAAGACGCAAACCCTTATGGTCGAATCATTCACTTCGGTATCAGAGAACATGCGATGGGAGCAATCCTTAACGGAGTTGCACTTCACGGTTTGACCCGAGCTTTTGGTGGCACCTTCCTGGTGTTCAGTGATTACATGCGCGGGGCAGTTCGCTTGGCAGCGTTGATGAATATTCCGTCAGTATTTATCTGGAGCCACGATTCAATTGGATTAGGCGAAGATGGTCCAACGCATCAGCCTGTAGAACATATTGCTTCTCTGAGATTGATTCCAAATTTCTCAATCGTTCGCCCAGCAGATGCAAACGAAACCGCAATCGCATGGCGCGAGATAATTACACGTGACAAGCCAGTGGGTATTGCGTTATCTCGACAGAATCTTCCGGTTTTTGACCGCACTCAATGTGGCAGTGCTGAAGGCACCGCAAAGGGCGCTTACGTAATTGTGGAAACTAAGAGCGTTCCCGATGTCATTTTGATCGCAACTGGTTCGGAAGTTCATATTGCAATTGCGGCATCTAAAATTCTTTCAGAACTAAACATTGCAGCGCGGGTAGTCAGTGCGCCTTGCCTAGAATGGTTTGAAGAACAACCAGAGTCATATAAAGAGAGTGTTCTGCCTAAGAGTGTTAAGGCGCGAGTGAGTATTGAAGCTGGCGTCGGAGCCGGATGGCACAAATATGTTGGCGACAATGGCGAAATTGTAAGTCTCGAGCATTTCGGAGCTTCCGCATCTGCTGGAACTCTCTTTAAAGAATATGGATTTACCCCAGAAAATATCGTAGAAGCCGCAAAGAGAACTATTACAAGGTCTTAGATGATCGAAATTTCGGGTCGAAGCCTCACTAAGTTTTATAGTAGTTCTTCTGTTGCGAAAGATTTGAATTTGATCGCGGGAGCTCTTGCCAATAAAGATTCAACACTCTGGGGCCCTGGTGCTGCTACTGAAGCCCGAAATCGCCTTAACTGGATTGACCTGCCAAAAACTAGTCGAGATTTACTCCCCCAGTTAGATGCCTTAAGCGCATGGGCAAGATCTAAAAATCTCACTAATTTTATTTTATGTGGAATGGGCGGATCTTCTCTCGCCCCTGAAGTTATCGCAAAAACATTTGGTAAAAAGTTAACAGTTTTGGATACGACAGATCCAGAGCAAATCCAGCTGGCTATTCCAGAGAACCTCAATCAAACTCTGATTATTGTTGGTTCCAAATCCGGATCCACAATCGAGACAGCTTCTCAGAAAGCACTCTTTGAAAAGCTATTCATTGATGCGAAGTTAAATCCCCAAGAGCACTTTGTAATCGTTACTGATCCTGGCTCGCCATTAGACGTATCGGCTCGATCATCTGGATTGCGAGTTATAAATGCCGATCCACTTGTAGGAGGAAGATTTAGCGCCCTAAGCGCCTTTGGACTTGTTCCAGCAGCTTTGTTGGGTATCGATATCTCAGTATTACTAGATGATGCTGACAGTGCGGCCCAAACTTTCGCAGAAAATAACTCTTGCGCAATAAAGATCGCTACTTTGATTTTTGAGCAGACCACACAAAACTTCTCGCTTCACGATTCTGGATCTAATGTTCCAGGTATTGGCGATTGGATTGAGCAATTAGTTGCCGAATCAACCGGAAAAGATCAGAAAGGCCGCCTACCCATTGTTGTAGAAGGCTATGAATCTAAAGTATCTGGTCCAGCACTTTCTATTGGATTTGGAAATGACGATTGCGATCTAAACATCCATGCGTCTTTAGGAGAACACTTCATACTTTGGGAGTGGGTAACAGCGTTACTGTGCCGAGCGCTTGGGGTCGATCCATTTAATCAACCAAATGTCACCGAAGCTAAAGAACGAACCAGCAAACTTTTGAATGACTGGAGTGAAAACGGAAAGCCTTCCAATCGACTAATTTTCGAAACCCAGAACTTAGCTGTTTACGGTGACGGCACTGCTACAAAATTAACCGATGTTCTGCGCGACTTGATTGACCGTTCTGAAAAATATCTTGCAATCATGGTGTATCTAAATCGAGAAGCTGATGTTGAAATACTTCAGTTACGAGAAGCTATTGCGGAAAAGAAAAATATTGGAGTTACA
>CANLTP010000093.1 GCA_947494085.1 Actinomycetota bacterium
ATGAGAAATATCTAGCAACCAAGGAAGAAAAACTTGGCCATACCCGAGGAGTGAGATAAATGTCCGGAGCCGTGCCAAAGATTGAGATTAAGCAACTTCCAAAAGCCAAGGTAATGATTATTTCTTCTTCATGGCATCTCGATATTTGCGATGATTTAATTTCAAGTGCCAAGCGTGCGCTAGAAAAAGCTTCAGTTGCTGAAGTAAAAGTGCAATATGTGCCAGGTTCATTTGAGATTCCACTTGCTGCGCAATTTGCATTCGAAGCCGGCTTTGATGCCGTAGTAGCGGTGGGACTAGTTTTAAAAGGTGAAACCCCACATTTTGATTACGTCTGCCAAGGCGTAACCAAAGGCGTTATTGATGTCTCGCTAAAGTATGGAAAGCCAATTGGTTTTGGGGTTTTGATGTGTAACGATCTTGAACAAGCAGTTGCTCGTAGTGGCCGTGCTGGTAGTAAAGAAGATAAAGGTTATGACAGCGCCGTAGCGGTAATTGAATTACTGCATTTAAAATCAAACTAACTAATTAAGAGTTACTGCGCCCCATAAGTTTTATTGCTTCAGCAACCTTTGTTACAACCTGGGTATCGAAAACACTTGGCACGATGAAGTTCGCATTTAATTGATCTGAACTTACACAAGAAGAAATCGCATCAGCCGCTGCTACGAGCATTGCATCAGTTATCTTGGTGATACGGCCATCCAAAAGCCCACGGAATATTCCTGGGAAGGCTAGAACATTGTTAATTTGGTTTGGTTGATCACTTCTGCCGGTAGCAACAACCGCAGCATATTTACGGGCAATTGCTGGATCAATCTCGGGATCTGGATTAGCTAGCGCAAAAACTATTGAGCCGGCCGCCATTGCGGCAACATCTGATTCCTTCAAAACATCTGGGGCGCTAACACCAATAAAAATATCTGCACCAACCATCGCTTCCGAAATACTTCCGTTGAAGTTTCCAGGAGAGCAGTTATCTACGAACCAGGTGCGCATCTCTTGATCGCCGGTCTTATGTTCAGAGACCAGACCATCTTTATCGAAGCCAATAATATTTTTAGCACCACTTGCAACTAATAGTCGAGCAATCGCAGTTCCGGCTGCGCCAGCACCACTCATAACTATTTTCGCTTTTGCTAGATCTTTCTTTACGAATTTAAGTGCATTAGTTAGCGCAGCAAGAACAACAATTGCAGTTCCGTGTTGGTCATCGTGAAAAACTGGAATATCTAGAAGGTCGCGTAGTCGACGCTCAACTTCAAAACAACGTGGGGCCGAAATATCTTCAAGATTAATTCCGCCATATACCGGAGCAATAATCTGAACTGTTCGAACAATCTCATCTACATCTTGGGTATCTAAACAGACCGGCCAAGCATCAACATCTGCAAAGCGCTTAAAGAGCGCAGCTTTACCCTCCATAACTGGAAGCGCAGCTTCAGGTCCAATATTTCCAAGTCCCAATACTGCTGAACCATCTGTAACAACTGCAACAGTGTTTCGTTTAATTGTTAGGCGTCGTGCATCTGATTTATCTGCAGCGATAGCTTGTGAAATACGAGCAACACCAGGAGTGTAAGCGCGAGATAAATCATCACGAGTTTTTAATGGAACTTTTGATTGGATTTCAATCTTGCCACCGAGGTGCAATAGGAAGGTGCGATCACTAACTTTGCGAACGGTAAGTTCTGGATGGCTTGCAATAGATGCAGTAATTGCTTCAGCGTGCTCAGCATCAATTGCGTCACAAGTTACATCGATAACAACGTGATCTAAGAAAGATTCAACTACGTCAAGTGCGGTAATCGCAGCACCAGCTGCAGTGATTGCTGTTGTAACTTCAGCAACTGGTTGAGCAGAAGGTGGACCTTCAACTCGAATAGTTATTCCGTATCCCGGACTTGTTGATGCCATGACTAAACAACCCCATATAAACGATCGCCGGCATCGCCCAAACCAGGGACGATGTAACCTTTTTCATTTAATTTTTCATCAAGAGCGCCAGTAACAATTGTGATTGGCAGATTCTTTCCAGCATATTCTTTTTCAAGTAGCGCAATTCCTTCAGGCGCTGCCAAAATTGTGATTGCAGTTATGTCGGTCGCACCGCGTTCAAGAAGATAGTTGATTGCAGCGATAAGAGTGCCACCAGTGGCAAGCATTGGATCCAAGATGTAGCACTGACGTCCAGTTAAATCTTCAGGTAAGCGATTTGCATATGTTGATGGCTGCAAAGTTTCGTGATCACGAATCATTCCGAGAAATCCAACTTCAGCTGTTGGCATTAATCGGACCATTCCTTCGAGCATTCCAAGGCCAGCGCGCAGAATTGGAACAACAACAGGTTTTGGTTTCGTTAGTTCTACGCCATCGGCCATCGCAACTGGAGTTTTAACTTTTACTGGAGTTGTGCGAACTTCTCGGGTTGCTTCGTATGCTAATAAAGTAACAATTTCCTCAGTTAATTGGCGAAATGTAGGAGAGTTTGTTTTCTCATCCCGCAGCACTGTCAATTTATGTGCAAGCAGTGGATGGTTCGCTACATGAATCTTCACGACTCATACCTTACTCGCGCGAATGGGGCTTGTCGCATGCCCGCTTTAGTGTCAGTATTGAAGCCTGTAGCAATAGGACCGGGGGTGAGCGCATTGGAAGAAGATTTTGGGATTATTGCGTGGCACGAAGATGGTCGCTGGAATGTGTCAGAACTAACTCATGCCAGAGATCTCGGTTCAATCATGGATCAACTTAATTCGCAGGCAACTAACGGCGGAGCAATAGCGCTGATTGCAATTGAGGAAGATTATTTTGTTGTTGCCAGAGCGCTCGGTTCACAAATGCAAATGATGATTAGCGATGTTACATATGCACTGGAATCTGATCTTGCTGCTGATCTACTTGAAATGTTAGATCTACCATTCCCAGAAGAAGATGATGATTCACAACCTGGTGGCGATATTGATTTACTTTCAGATCTTGGAATGAGTGCAATGGAACTAGAAGCACTTTGTGATGATCCCGAACTTTTCCCTGATGAACAATTAGATGCAGTAGCCTCAAAACTTGGCTTTGGAAATCAATTTGCTGAACTTTATGAGAGTCATTAACCATTGTCATTAGCCGCTAATTCTTTCGAGCAAGAAATGAAAACCGCAGTTGAAATAGCTAAATCTGCGCTCGCAACTGGTGATGTTCCAGTAGGTGCACTTGTTTTAAATGCAGATGGCAAACAAGTCGGAACTGGTTTTAATCGTCGAGAAATTGATAACGATCCAAGTGCGCATGCTGAAATCATTGCCCTTCGCCAAGCCGCAATCGCAAATGATTCTTGGCGCTTAGATGGCCACACAATTGTTGTAACACTTGAACCTTGTGCGATGTGTGCTGGCGCAATTGCTCAGGCACGAATCAAGACTTTGGTATTTGGTGCATGGGATGCAAAAGCTGGTGCAGTTGGCTCAGTTTGGGATGTTCTGCGTGATCCACGGTCATTGCATCAGGTAGAAGTTATTTCTGGTGTAAATGAAAGCGAATGTGCCGCGCTATTAAGCGAGTTCTTTAAGAATAATCGTTAACGAGCACTACGCGGGCTCGGTTACTCTTAACCAGTGAAGCCAATAACTACATATGCCTATCTTGGTCCGGCCGGGACTTTCACTGAGGCAGCGCTTCGCCAAATCGCAAATGAATCCGATGTATTGGTTCCTTACTCAAATGTAACTGCAGCACTTGATGCAGTTCGCAGTGGTAAAGCTGAAAAAGTATTAGTTCCTATCGAAAACTCAGTAGAAGGCGTTGTCTCTAGAACGCTTGATGAATTAGCAGTTGGAACCCCACTTGTTGTTATTGCTGAAACTACACTTCCGGTCTCCTTCGCCTTGATGGTTTTGCCAGAAAATGTTGGTAAGCCAATTACGAAAATTGCTACCCATCCACATGCCGAAGCCCAATGCCGCTCTTATATTGCTAAGAATTACCCGCAAGCCGAAGTAATCGAAATGTCCTCAACCGCCGGCGCTGCAAAAGGTTTAACGGATGGAAATTATGATGCCGCAATCGCATCTGAAATTGCCGCAAAAAATTATGGCCTCAAAGTTTTGGCTAGCGATATTGGTGATAACACTGGAGCAGTAACCCGATTCGTTGTAGCTCAAAAACCAGGCGATACCCCAAAGCCAACTGGGAATGATCGGACATCTCTCGTTGCTTTTATTGGAATCGATCACGCTGGTGCTTTACTAGAAATCCTTACGGAATTTGCAAAACAAGATGTCAACTTAACTTTTATTCAATCAAGACCAACAGGACGCGAACTTGGTCATTACCATTTCATTATTGATGCAGAAGGACATATTGCAGACCCTAAAGTGGCCGCAGC
>CANLTP010000094.1 GCA_947494085.1 Actinomycetota bacterium
AGGTTTGCAATGCATGGTCATTGAAGCTGCAAGAAACTTGGGCAATATTCTTTTAGCAAATTCTGCTGAATTCGATCCTGAAACTAGAGATCCGGTTATTTCCACAATGCAGAATCAAGAAGATATCGTTGCTGGAAAAGGGGATATGGGCGGAACTATGCGCCTTGGTTTGTATCCAGCGGTTCTCGCTACTGGTTCTGTAGTTGCAACGGTTTACGGTTCTACGGAAATTCAGGAACGCCATCGACATCGATACGAAGTTAACAATAAGTATCGCGATCAACTATCCGCGACCGGCTTAGTGTTTTCGGGCCTTTCGCCGGATGGTAATTTAGTTGAGTTCGTTGAGTTACCCCAAAGTGTTCACCCTTATTATGTTGGGACTCAAGCACATCCTGAATTCTTATCCCGTCCAACCGCAGCACATCCACTATTTAGTGGCCTAATTGCCGCTGCAATCAAAAAAAATGGCAAATAGAACCGAGACCACAAGAGCTATAAACGATTACCTTAGTTTCGCCGCTATTGAAAAAGGTCTCTCCAAAAATACAATCTCAGCCTATCGTCGTGATTTGAATAAGTTTTTAATCTATTTGGATGCAAATAATATGGAACTGCAAAAGGTTGATCATGTAGAAATCGACAAATTTCTTGGTTGGCTGCGAGGATCAGGCGGTAACGTCCCCAGTAGCGAGAGTTCGAATTCGAGGGTAATCGTGACCATTCGGAATCTATTTAAATTTCTTTCAACGGGTAGCCGAGTTCCAAATCCGCTGCAGGATTATTCCCCGCCAAAAATTCCTAAGAGATTACCTAAAGCCTTAAAGGTTGATGAAGTCTTTCTGTTGCTTGAGGCTTCTAAATTCGGCGAAGATATTCTCGCTCTTCGTAATAATGCGCTACTTGAAATTCTTTATGCTACGGGTGGTCGAATTAGCGAAATTGTAGATTTGGAGTTATCGAATATCTCCGAAATTTCGGAAACCTTCACGGTAAAACTTTCTGGTAAAGGCGGTCGGGAGCGAGTCGTTCCCATCGGAAACTACGCACGAACAAGTCTTGAAAAATACTTAACTTCAGGAAGGCCTGCCTTGCTCAAGAATAAGAAAAGCAGTCGAGTTTTTCTAAATTCTAGAGGAAATGCATTGAGCCGACAGAGCGCCTGGGAAATAATTATCAATTGTGCAGAGCGAGCGAAGATTGAAAGTCACGTTACTCCACATGCCATAAGACATTCATTCGCTACACATTTACTTGACGGTGGAGCCGATATTAGGGTGGTTCAGGAGCTTCTTGGTCATTCGTCCGTAACAACTACGCAGATTTATACCTTGGTTACCATTGATAAATTGCGCGAAAGCTATGCCGGCTCGCACCCTAGAGCTAAATAAAGAAATCTAGCCTTCTGATTATTTTCCGCGAAGCCGTCTAGCGATAATACTTTGATCGCCTTTGGTTTCCAGATCGGCAATAATTATTGCGAGCGATTCACGAACTATACGACCGCGATCCACCGCTAAACCTAAATCGCCGCGGAGTGCTAAACGTGCTTGTTCAAGATCGTAAAGTTCTTCAGGGGATAGATAAACCGTAATTTTTTCATCATGGCGTTCGCGACCACTTGGTGACTTATCAAATGAATTAACTCGACGACGAGGAGTTGTTCGCACTGATTTTTTGTTTGTGATCGGAGCTGTTGGGACATCCTCAATAGGTGTAGGTGTTTGTGATGGCACCGCACTTAGTGTGGTTGTTTGTCTAAAAAGTTCGTCAGCGCCTGGCAGGCTCACTCTGCGACTCATTTTGCTCCTCCTCGATGAATTAGTTCACGTGCAAGTCTGCGATATGACACAGCTCCGGTAGAGCTGCTGGCATAGGTTGTTATTGGCTCACCTTTTACAGTTGATTCAGAGAATCGAACAGTTCGAGAAATAATCGTGTCTAGTAGATCATCTGGAAATTCCTTGTAAATCAGCTCCAAAACTTCTCTAGAGTGAGCAGTTTTGCGTTCAAACATTGTTGCGAGAATCCCATCAATTTCCAAGTGCGGATTGGTGTTCGACTTAACCTTATCGATTGTCTCTCGCACTAACCCAAGACCTAGCACTGCAAAATATTCACATTCCATCGGGATTAAAACACCATTCGAGGCTGTTAAAGCGTTAATAGTTAACGTGCCAAGTGATGGCGAACAATCGATAAGAATGTCGTCGTATTGATCAATGATAGGTTCTAGCATTTTCCGAAGTTTGTGTTCTTTTGCTAATTCTGAAACGAAAGCGGCATCTGCTGCAGCCAAATCTTTATGACCTCGAATGAAATCAAGTCCAGGAACATTAGATTTTAATATGAATTCTGAAATATTTGCTTGTGAATCATTAAGCAGATACCAGATTGATCCATACTGTTCTTTGATTTGCTGCGGTTTAATTCCTAAACCTGTAGTCATACTTGCTTGTGAATCAAAGTCAATCAATAAAACTCTACGTCCAAGTTCAGCGAGAGCAGCTCCGAGGTTGATAGTTGTAGTTGTTTTACCAACTCCACCCTTTTGATTAACTACAGAAATAACTCGTGCTGGCCCAGGCGCTGGTGGTGTCTTTACTTGTGGGAAATCACGCAATTTCTTTCCAAGAACGCTTGAGGTCGCTGATAGTTCCTCTTCACGAATTGTCGATTTAGTTCCTAAGCGAGAAACCTTCGAATTGCTTTTTGCCATGGCCGGACTCTACGGCGGTGCGATTGGGTGTGCAAGCGTAAGTGCATTACCTTTGCGCCATGAATGCCAGCAACGAGGGTGCAATCGAGGAGACTCAATCGCAAGTTTTGGGTTCAGCGGTCGAAGCGCGAGCGGGTTTTTCGGTTCACCTAACCAATTTTGAGGGTCCATTTGATCTTTTGCTCCAACTGATTTCTCGCCACAAGATGGACGTTACCGAGGTGGCTCTGAGCGTCGTAACCGATGATTTCATCGCCTACATCCGGGCGCTTGATGGCTCGGAAGATGGCTGGGACCTGGAGAAGACCACTGAATTCTTAGTTGTCGCCGCAACCCTCTTGGATCTGAAGGCAGCGAGGCTGCTTCCTTCTGGAGAGATTGAGGATGAAGGGGATCTTGCTCTTCTCGAAGCTCGCGACCTACTTTTTGCCCGCTTATTGCAATATCGCGCCTTCAAGTCGATCGCGACGATCTTTAGCGAGCGCCTTGCCCGAGAAGAGCGGAGTTTTGCCCGCGTGGTTGCCCTCGAGGCTCATTTCTCGAGTTTGCTTCCCGAGGTTCTCATCGGAGTCGGCGCCGAGCGCTTCGGTGCAATAGCCCAACGCGTGCTTTCTCCGAAAATCATCCCCTCTGTAGGGATCTCCCATATTCACAGCCCACTGGTCAGCGTGGCTGAAGAGGCGATTTCCATCGTTAATGAATTGCGCCGGACCGGTAAAAGCACCTTTCGCCACCTAGTTAGTGATGCCAGCTCGGTATTAGTCGTTGTGGCTCGGTTCCTAGCCCTCCTCGAGTTGTATCGCGAGGGAGTGGTGCGATTTGAGCAGGTCATTGCTCTCGGCGAATTGGCAATAACTTGGACGGGCAGCGCTGAGGGTGAAATTGAAGTGAGTGATGAGTTCGATATTCCGTTAGTTCAATCCGAAGATAATACAAATGGAGAGTCAAATGTCTAATCTTGAACTTAATAGGTCGCTTGAAGCCATACTTATGGTCGTAGATGAACCGGTTTCTGAGCTAATTCTCGCTCAGATCACCGAAACACCAACCGAAACCGTAGTAAGCGCACTTCAGGACTTGGCTCGTGAGTATGAGGAATCTGGACGGGGCTTCGAGCTGCGCCAAATTTCCGGAGGCTGGCGTTTTTATAGCCACCCAGATCTCTCACCAATTGTGGAGAAATTTGTTTTGGATGGCCAGCAATCACGCTTAACTCAGGCAGCGCTTGAGACTCTTGCTGTGATTGCCTACCGCCAACCAGTTTCCAGAGCTCGAGTCTCTGCGATACGTGGAGTAAACGTAGAAGCCGTTATGAAGACTTTGGTCACCAGGGGATTGGTGGAGGAGAGCGGAATTGAGCACGAAACTGGGGCTATTCTCTACAGCACAACCAGTTTCTTCCTAGAGAAGCTAGGACTGAACAACGTGGCCGATCTCCCGGCGTTGGCACCATTCTTGCCGGATGTCGATGCTCTAGATGAAGTCCTCTCTACGCTCACTGACTAGATTTCGTAGCCACCTCCGATTAGGGGAGCCGTTGATTTTGCCGTAACCTACGCTTGCAACAACTCCTTAAAGGTTCCAAAATCCAAATTCCACGCTGTTGAAGCCGTTGAAAAGAGAAATAACATG
>CANLTP010000095.1 GCA_947494085.1 Actinomycetota bacterium
CTACGCAGGCCATTGTGATCTTTGGGCGTACATCCGCGCTCTTGCTTGCCATAGTCGTGCTCCTTCATTTTTAAGACTTTAATAAGAGCGTTAGGTTACTTCAACCTACGCAATTTGCGAAAATACGAGCCTTTTCACGAGTAGCGGAAGCCGGATTTGAACCGGCGACACAACGATTATGAGCCGTTTGCTCTACCAAGCTGAGCTATCCCGCCAAGGATTAATCATTTAAATCTAATTCCACTGCTTCCACTGTGATGCTAATTGTAATCGAGCCCCCCAACGGAATCGAACCGTTGACCTCTTCCTTACCATGGAAACACTCTACCGACTGAGCTAGGGGGGCATTTGTAACAGAGACCGAGCCTACAACCACTCTGTAAATGGGAGAAATTTCGCTCGATTTTCTAGATTTACGAGTTAAAAGTAATTGCGAAATCGCCCTTTGAGCCAGATAACTGGCTTCAATAATATTGAAAGTTTTGCTAATCGTGCACCAAATCGTGCGCCTTGCTCCATTGGTGAAACTTTCAAGATCTGATTTACCGAAGGCTCCCCAGGTGTAATCACATCATGCAACGCTGGTGAAGATTCATCTAACGAATCAGCAATGATTGAAATATTTGAAACAAGTGAAATCCCTCGAACTATTTGTTCTTGATCTACCTTGTCAGAAGAGTCCATTAATGAATCAGCTAACGCAGCGCCTGCGATTCTTGCATCTTGAGTTGCAGATCTGGATTCGGCAATTCCTTCCGCAGTTTTTATCTGATCAGCTTTAGAACTTACGGCAAAACTTGCAGCCGATAGCGCTTGTGCAATATCTCGCTTTGATTCCTCAGCAATTCCGCCTTTAACTGCAGAATCAAAGAGAGTTCGTGCGATTGTTCTAACTTGAACCACAGTATGTTCAACAGCAACTCCCCTGACATAAAGTTCCTCAGCTTCATCAACCTGGGCAGTTGGAAACCATTTTGCATAACCACGTGCTTCTTGTGATTGTGCCCGAACTCCGGGAATTTCTTCTACGAGCAATCGGGCCTTTGCCAGCCAATTGCCAGCTTCATCTTGTGTGAAACCCGCAGCAACACCTTCTGACATTTCTCCTAATAATTTTGCACACTTATTTGCTAGCGAAATTATCTTGTCTACTGTTCGACCGGCCGGAGTTTTTGCATGAGAAAAATAGGAGAATGCAATTGCTACTGCCGCACCAATTAAAGTTGAAGATAATCTAGAAACTGCTGTGCTCTCGCTAAGTCCTGGACCAATAACGATTAGCGCTGTTACTGGAACGTTTACTGATGCAACTTCACCGAGATGTAAAGCTCGGGCAACAACCGAGCAAAGAAGTACTGTCAATGCAACTGAAATTAGGCCAAGGTTAAAAATAGTTACGCAAGCGAGGGCAACACAGGCGCCAATTGCAGTTCCGACTATCTGGCCAAAACCTTCGCGGATAGATTTATAAAGCGAAATCCGAATGCTAAGTGCGCAGATGATTGCGGCGACGACGCCACCATCCTTGATTAATAAATCTCCGAGCTGCCAAGCGACGCCAGAGGCCACCGCAGAAACAACAATTAATCGCACCCAAGTTTTACGGTCAGCGAAGAGCTTCCTAACTCTTTTAACCAATTTGCGCATGGCTTAATTCTACCTATGGCAGTGCCATGAAAGATTGCGTAATATGCGCTTATGTCTAATGAAATCAGCGCTGATAAGAAGTATCCAACACAGATTAATGATGCAGAACTTGCTTCAAAATTAGATCCAGTCTCTTTTGAAGTTCTTCGTCGTGGTGCAACTGAACGGCCATTTACCGGTGAATACACCGACAGCGACAAGGTTGGAAGTTATCGCTGCAAAGCCTGCAACCATGAATTATTTAAAAGCGAAACTAAGTTTCACTCTGGATGCGGTTGGCCATCCTTCTATGCACCAACAAAAGATGATGCAGTCGAATTAATAGAAGACCGCTCTCTTGGAATGCGAGTTCGCACTGAAGTGCGCTGCGCAAATTGTGGCTCACACTTAGGGCATGTCTTTGAAGGCGAAGGCTATGACGTGCCAACTGATCAAAGATGGTGCATTAATTCAGTTTCACTAATTCTTGAAGAGAAGTAAAACTACTTAGGAATACGAAGTCCTTGCATTCCACCGTCTACTACTAATGAAGTTCCAGTTGTTGAACCCTGCAATGGGCTTGCTAAATAACAGATTGCACTAGCAACTTCTTCAGAAGATACTAAGCGACCAAGTGGTTGGCGGGCTTCAAGTGCTTTACGTTCTGCAACCGGATCAGCAGCTTGTGCAAGTAAACGTTGCACCCAAGGGGTATCTGCAGTTCCTGGATTTACACAGTTAACCCGAACGCCATCAACAATATGATCATTTGCCATTGCAAGTGTCAGAGAGAGAACCGCACCCTTTGAAGCACTGTAAACCGCGCGCTTTGGAATACCGGCGGTTGCAGCAACTGAACAGGTATTAACAATTGAGGCAACCTTGCTCTTGCGCAATAAAGGCAGAGCTGATTTTGAAGCGCGAACTATTCCAAGGACATTTACATTTAATACTTTTAACCATTCTTCGGAAGAATTGCTTTCGACTGTTCCAATCGCACTGATTGCAGCATTATTAATAAGAATGTCTAACTTAGATATTCCTTCAAAAGCTTTTGCAACTGAAGCATCGTCACCAAGATCGCATTGCACCCAAGTCGCGATGCCAGACATTCCACCTTCGGCTAAATCAAGACCGTAAACAGTGGCGCCTCGCTCTTTTAAAATCTTCGCGGTAGCAAGTCCGATACCTGAACCGGCCCCGGTTACAACTGCAGTTAATCCTGCGAACTCTGTGCTCATGCGGTTATCCATTCTTTACCGGTTGGAAATGTGAAATCAGAAATAGTTTGGGCATACATCTCGCCACCTGCTCCAGGTTTTAGTGGCGGCATGTAGTGAGCATTTTGAATATCTGTTGGGACCACAAAATGTTCATGTAGATGGTCTACAAATTCAACAACACGATCGGCATGATGTCCAGTAACAGCAACAGCATCAAACATTGCAAGATGCTGCACAAGCTCGCATAACCCAACGCCTCCTGCATGTGGGCAGACTGGAATTCCAAATTTGGCAGCCATCAAGATATTTGCCAGGTTCTCATTTACGCCAGCAACTCGAGTGGCATCAATTTGCATGAAAGAGAAGGACTTTGCCTGAAGCATCTGCTTAAAAATAATGCGATTCATTCCATGTTCACCAGTTGCTACGCGCACTGGTGCAATGGCTTTAGCAATAGTTGCATGCCCTAATACATCATCCGGATTTGTTGGTTCTTCAACCCAATGCAGATTCACATCGCCGATTCCCTTTATCCATTCAATCGCTTGGTTTACATCCCAAACTTGATTGGCATCAATCGAAATCTTTATATCTGGGCCGACAGCTTCCCGCGCAAGACGCAACCGGCGCTTGTCATCTTCAAGGTTTCCACCACACTTTAATTTAATTAATTTGTAACCATCTGCAACTGCTTGCTTTGCTAGACGAACCATTTTCTCATCGGTATAGCCAAGCCAACCTGGCGTTGTTGTGTAAGCAGGAAGTCCCTCTTTAATTAATTGTGCTTCATTTGCGGCGCGATTTGGTTGAGCTTTGCGCAAAATTTCTAGCGCTTCCTCAGGTGTTAGCGCGTCTGTGATGTAACGGAAATCTATAAGTTCAACAATTTCCTCTGGAGATAAATCAGATAAGAATTTCCAAAGTGGTTTCTTTGCATGCTTTGTAACTAAATCCCACGCAGCATTAACCACAGCGCCAGCGGCCATCTGAATTACGCCTTTTTCTGGTCCAAGCCAACGGATCTGCGAATCTCTAACCAAGCTTCGCGCAAAATCTCCCATGCTTGTTGCAAGATCAGCAATATCGCGACCAACTGCATAAGGTGCTAATAATTCAATTGCGTCACACTGCAAATCATTTCCACGGCCACAGGTAAAGACAAAACCATGACCTTCAAGGTTTGGATCATCTGTTTCTAGGATTACAAGTGCTGCCGAATAATCTGGTTCCTTATTCATTGCATCCGAACCATCTAAACCGCGTGAGGTTGGAAATCTGACATCGATAGTTTTAAAGCCAGTAATCTTCGGCATGCTATTCCTTCGCAATTTTGATTTGAGCGCTTCGCTTATTAGCAAAAATCCTATACGATAAATTTCATGGCGCGACATAACCAGAAAGTTGGGATGAAGCGCGTAGACCTCGAATTAACCAGACTTAGCCTGGGAACTGCGCCTCTTGCAGGATTATTTAAATC